>CAZHLC010000962.1:0-1788 GCA_964532545.1 uncultured Leptospiraceae bacterium
TGCCTGAAGAAGCACCGGCCGCCAGTGAGGCAGCCCCCACCGGGCCGGCGCCCAGCGAAGGCCAGACCATAGAAAAATCTTCAGGTGCTTTGATGAATATTCTTTCGAAAATTGGCCAGACGGTTTCACCGCTGGTAACAGGCAAAGACGACCAGCCTAATTCAAGTTTACCGCCTGAAAAGACCATAGAACAGGGTAATGCAAAGCCCGCAGCACCAGAAAGCTTTGGCAAACTGCTGAAATCTGACAGCAGGCAGAATAAGTTCACCAATCTTTCGCGCGAAGAACTGGCCCAGATTCTTGAAGATCTGCATGATAACAAGAAGCGGCCCAAGGCTTTGAAAATGTTGATGATGCAGGGGTTCACTATAGAAAAGATCGCTCAGCTGAGCGACTTACCTTACAGTGACCTCGAGGCTACCCGCAGTATCTATGGTATTACTTAGACTAGCTATAATTCTACTTACAATGATTCTCTTCTTTTCATTCTGTGAAACCACTCAGAATACCCGGCAACCAGAGCAGAAAACAAAACTTACCCCTCTTGAGAAACTGGCCGAGCTTTCAAAGGCGGCTGTGAGTATTCGTATCTATTCAATCATTGAAGCTGACCCCAGCTCAAAAACAAACCAGCCCACCTATCTGCCTGAGGGCCGCGCTTCATTACGTGATCTGAAAAGCGGCAAGATCTATAAAAGCCAGATCAGTGATGACAACATCAATGTATTTCTAGACATACCGCCGGGCCAGTATGTAATTCATGATTTGCACTATGATGACCCTCTCTCTTATATTATAGCTAACTGGTTTTTTAAAAAACTCGATGATAAAAGCATCAAGGTCGCGCCTGAAAAAGTTGACCATAAACACCCGCTGGTATTCAGAGTCGAGCCCCGCAAACTGCAGTATGGGGGCGACTTCTCAATTGTATTTTCAAAGTCTGGCACGCGAGCGGCCCCACCCGATTATGAAAACGAAGAAAAAGATATGAAAAAAACAGCCGAGATGATTCTGGCTAAGTTTCCTCATTCGTTCTGGGCCAAAGAGTCTCTGAAAATTCTGGGCATCGATAACAGTTTCTAAATGACCACTGCCAGAGGCCGTGTTTTTAAAATTACCCTGCTGGCCTCGGCCTTCTTCATAGCCGCCTCGGGGCTTTCATTTGAAATTATCTCAGGCACCCTGGCCAGCTATCTACTGGGTGATTCAGCCACCCAGTTCTCATTTACCATTGGTATCTACCTGTTTGCCATGGGGGTAGGCTCTTATCTCAGCAAATTTGTGACTGAGAACGTGCTCGATCGTTTTGTTGAGATCGAGCTATTAGTGGCCATCGTGGGCGGGCTATCAGCCCTGTCGCTGTTTCTGGCCTTTGCCTATACCAGTGTCTTCTCACTGATACTGTGGTCGCTTTTATTATTCATTGGTATGCTGGTGGGCCTTGAAATTCCCCTGTTGTTGCGCATTCTCAAAGATCATGTGAGCTTTAAAGATCTGATTTCAAATGTGCTCTCGCTTGATTATATCGGGGGGCTGGCAGCCGCCATTGCCATACCTTTGTTTTTAACCCCGAAACTGGGTCTGGTTAAATCAGCCCTGCTATTTGGTTTTCTTAATGCCATGGTAGCCATGATCTGCGCCTGCCTCTTTCGCAATGATATTCGCCTCAGGCGCTATATGGTGGCAGGCTCGGCCATGGCTCTGCTCCTGGTTACCCTGTTCTTCTATTCTGGCCGGCTGACGCGCCACTCTGAAAGCCAGCTTTATGCAGATAATGTTGTGTTTACC
>CAZHLC010000963.1:0-1786 GCA_964532545.1 uncultured Leptospiraceae bacterium
TGATTATCTGAAGCTGCGCGAACAGCTTACGTTTGTCGAGCCTCAGCCGCCAGAGTTGTGGCGCCATGATGAAGAAAGAGGGCACCAGCTGGCCGTTGGGGGTGGTACCTCAGGTGACTCGTTTGAAAAGCTGTCATTGTTAAGTGAAAAATCAACTTTCTGGCAGAAGCTACTGAAGCTGATTAATTCTGAAGAATTTCTTGGTTACCTGCTTGAGGTTTTTGCAGATACCCCTGAGTTTAAAGAGAGAGTTGGTGATAAGAAAATCAACTTTCGCCAGGGTGATTATCACCTCTCTCTCTATAACAAAATGAAAACCTTTGATTGTTATATGAATGCCAAGATATCACGGTATACTAATAATACTGGTTTGCTGCAGCACCAAGACCATGGTAATAAGGTGGTGGCTTTGCTGCTCTATATTCACAAAGAGGGCTGGCAGAACTCATCAAAGGGCGGCACTCAGGTATGGTCAAATAAAGATGCCCCTGAGTTGTCTAGTTGGCAGGAGTATACCCTGAGCGATGCTGAGAGAGGTAAGCTTGAAATGATTTACGATAATGAGTTCGAGCCAAACCGTCTCTTTGGCTTTCTGCGCAGCCCCAATTCATGGCATGGGGTTTTGCCTACTGTTCTGCCCAACGGGGTTTTCAGAGAATGTCTGCAGATTAACATTATGAAATGTCATAAACCCGGCATAGGTATCAAGTCAGTACGGGGCCTTAAGTCACTGGTGGGGCGAAGCTGATGGCTGCCATTCTCGCCGTTATTCAGGCACGCGGGGGCTCGAAGGGTATTCCCAAAAAAAATATCTACCCACTTAATGGTAAGCCGCTGATCAGCTATACCATTGCCGCTGCACTTAAGTCAAAGATGGTCAGCAAACTGATTGTTTCGACTGACAGCGAAGAGATTGCTGAAGTGGCCCGAGATTACGGGGCCGAGGCACCCTTTATGAGGCCTGCAGAGCTGGCTGGTGATAAGGTACTATCTGTTGATTCACTTCATCATGCCGTGGTAAATGCAGAGAAGCACTATGGTGTCAACTACGATTATGTGGTCGAGCTGCCCTGCGTTTCGCCATTTCGCGACCACGATGATATCGATGCAGCCCTGACAAAACTGGTTGAAACCGGTGCTGACTCGGTAATAAGTGTGGTTGATACCGGCGAAAAACATCCCATACGAATGAAAAAAATCGGTGAGAATGACCAGATTCAAGATTTCTGCAAAGAGTTTCCTGAAGATCCGCGCGGTTCACGCCGGCAGGATTTTGATGCCTGCTACATTCGTAATGGCGCGATTTATTCAATGACCCGTGAATGTATTGTTGAAAAAGTAAGCCGGCATGGCAGCGATAGTCGGCCCTTTATCATGCCTGATGTGAAGTCAGTTAATATCGATTCATTGATGGATCTTCGTATGGCCAAATATATGATCAATGATGGCCTGTGTAATAACCAGCCTGTAAAGCTTAGAGCTAAAAAGTTTGATATAGAAACCTTTGCCAATGCGGGCAAGCCTGCCATGCTGGTGACTACACCTCTGCATTACATTGAAGG
This sequence comes from uncultured Leptospiraceae bacterium, assembly GCA_964532545.1. Lineage (GTDB taxonomy): Bacteria > Spirochaetota > Leptospiria > Turneriellales > CAZHLC01 > CAZHLC01. The sequence goes on from CAZHLC010000963.1 coordinate 1,563, forward strand.
CGTAGGTGAAGAAATCAAACAGCAATATGAGGCCACATTTGCCTTTGGGGCCGCCCGTGAAAAAATTATAGAGTTACTTAAAGGTAAAACCGCGTGGATCTGTAACCCGGTGCCAGATTACACTATTGATGAGTCAGTTTTAAAAGACGCCACTGATCTCAAGGTTATTGCCACTACTTCAACCGGCAGCAACCACATAGATAAAGACTACTGTGCCCAGTGGG
>CAZHLC010000964.1:0-1784 GCA_964532545.1 uncultured Leptospiraceae bacterium
GAGCGCTGCAGTTCATCCCCCCCGCACTGCAGCTCATCACCCGGGGCTGGGCGCAGTTTTCTGCCAACATATCTTGGTTGCATCATGAATAGTGAGGTATCAACCCATGCAAATAAACAGCTTATGTAATTTCAGTGCCCTGGTTTTGCTGCTTTTGTTCAGCATCTCATGTCGCTCGATCGACAAAGACCTACAGGCCAGTCGGCAGTATAAAGAAAAGATCAACTGGCCACCTGAATATAAACCCGAAGAGTCAAGTTTCTTCATACATAATTCCATCAGAATCAAGGCCAGCCCAGAAGCCGTCTGGAGTATTTTAATTCAGGCCGAAAGCTGGCCCCAGTGGTATGAGGGGGCCGAAAATGTAAAACTGCAGAAGGGCCACCGGGTGCTGCAAGCCGACAGTGTTTTCACCTGGTCGACTATGGGGCTCGATTTCACCTCAACCATCAAAGAGTTCGTGCCCAACCGCCGCCTGAGTTGGGAATCTAAAAAGACTGTTATTCGAGGTTACCATGCCTGGCTGATTATTCCCACTGAAGGTGGTTCTATTCTGATCACCGATGAAGCCCAGCATGGTTTTCTTACCCATCTGCAGAAGGTATTTGTGCCCAACAAACTGCACCGCCTGCATGATATCTGGCTGGCAAAAATTAAAGAAAAAGCCGAGGCAGCTGAAACCCTGGCGCAGGCCGGCCGCTCATGAGACTCTTAAAAACCCTTTGGCCCCTGAGCCTGCTGGCCACCCTAGTGATGAGCTGCCAGATTGGCACCCCCTTCAAAGGCAGCGGTTACGAGAGTGGTAAGGTCACCCTCGAGGGCGCTGGCGAGACTGTCATCTTAGCTCTTACCCAGGCGGTCTTCGATCGTTCGCAGCGCAGCAACTTCTTCAAACAGACTATGAGTGTGTATGACAAACTTGATGACCAACCGGGCTATGTGGCAGGCTCGATTCGTACCGAGATTCTGGGTGAAAACGCCTATACCATGACCGTATGGAAAGACCGCAAGTCACTGCATGACTTTGTGCACTCACGGGTGCATCTGAACGCCATGTACATGGGCGAACCGTCGCTGAAACAAATGCGCTCGATTGTAAAAGAAATACCTGCCAGCGAGCTACCCGTGAGCTGGTCAAAGGCCAGAGAGTATCTGGCCGAAAAGCCCCTGACCAGTATGAAATCTCTTTCGTATAAATAGGGCGCCTCGGCGCCCAGGCTGGCCGCGTTAGTATACTCTGGCTGGGGCGCCGACCGTGCTCTTCGCTTTTACCCTTCGGGTACCAATGGGTAGCTTACAGATACCAGTAGGTACCCTCCGGGTACCGCTGCGATCACTGGCGCGGCTTCACAGAAACTTCACATAAGAAACAAACAGGCCTCATTCTCAATTCACTGCGGCAGAGCATATTTCTTCTACAAATTCAAACAAGAGGAATATTATGAAGTCTATACTATCTTTTATGTTGATCACTCTACTGGCCACAGTCTCACTGGGGGCCGATGAAGCTGATTCTGAAAAAACCCTGTCTCCTTATTTTTATGTTGAGAATGCCCAGCCGGGGGTTGAGGCGTTACCGCTGAAAAAAACCGAAGTCGATGTAAAAATTTCAGGGGTCATCGCTGATGTAACGGTGAAGCAGATCTACCACAACCGGGGCCAGCAGCCCATCAATGCGCGCTATGTCTTTCCGGCGTCGGTGCGGGCGGCTGTCTATGCCATGAAAATGAAAATCGGCGAGCGCCTTATTGTAGCTGAAATTAAAGAAAAGCAGGCCGCTAAAA
>CAZHLC010000965.1:0-1782 GCA_964532545.1 uncultured Leptospiraceae bacterium
GAGACCTTCTGGTTTACCGCTTTTATTGAATAATTTTTCTTGCCCCGCTAATAAGGCCCGCAAACAGTAACCGGCATGACGCCCCACGTCAAGTTGTTACTCAAAGCGCGCAAATTTACCGAGGCGAAAGCTGAGCTCACCAGTACAGGCAGCAATGCACCCAGAACTCTTTTCTACAAGGCCTTCTGCCGCTTTAAACTTGCCGAATACCATGATTGTATGGCCACTCTGAAAGATGTGCTGGCGCAGAAGCCCGATTATCAGGCCGCCCTGCTGCTACAATCGCTGGCCGCAATTGAAAATAAAAACTTTCAGCTGGCCTACAGGGCGATGAAGAAACTGGTTAAACTCAGGCCGGTTGAAAAGCTCAAAAGTCAGCTTACACGCCTGCAGAAAAGGTATCTGATCATTGATGATCAGGCCGAACTGCTTGATACCAGCAAATTACAGTACAAAGAATTTCAAAGTGACTATAACCAGATTCGTTTTTATACTTTTATGTTAATGCAGCACCTGCCAGACTCGCTCTACGATGACCAGTTGTTCATGCAGCAGGTGGGCGAGATCATGAAAAATGCCATTCGTCATGGTAACCGGGGGGTAATTAATAAGCGGGTCAAGGTCTGGTTTGAGGTGTCTGACCGGGTTCACCTGGTGTTTGAAGATGAAGGTAAGGGCTTCACCAACCTCGATGACTGGAACTCTTTTAACCACGAGCGCATGCAGGCCTTTGAAACCGGTGATTTTGAGCGAGCTTCTGAATTGTTAAACTACCGCCACGGTGACAGCCAGGCTGATGATGGTGGTAACGCCCTGGTGGCTGCTCTAAACTATTGGGATGAAGGTCTTCTCTATAACAGCAATAAGAATAGAGTTGCGGTGGTGAGAAAGTTTTGATGAAAACACTGCTTGATGATGTAGCCTCGACCTTAAGCAAGGTGCTGGGTACAAAACTGGGTCGTGATCTATCATGTGAATCAATTGATACTCTCGACTACTACAACCACCGGGCCCTGCATGTGGCCCATATAACCTGTTATACCAAAGACCTGAAACATGCGTGGATCTTGCTGATCTTTGTCGAACGCCCCATGCTTGAAGCCTTCAGTGAGACTATGATTGAGGGCCTTGACCTTGATGATATAGAAGTCAAAGAAGATGTCATGAGTGAAATGATCAACCAGCTGGCTGGCAATCTGGCGCCGGTGTTTAAAGGGCATGGCTACAGCGAAACTGACATCTCACTACCCAACCTGATTCAGCCCACTCGCGAAGTACAGCTGGCTACCCTGAACAATGATAAGTTTCAATACTACCTGATTGGTGAAGGTGGTGAAACGTTAGAATTGGCGGTCACCGGCTACGAAACCATCAGCTTTGATTAATATTGCCATTTCGGCTGATAATGCGCCGGTGAAAACTGCGATAGCGAATAAAGCCAAACACTAACACAGAAAAAGCACACAATAGCAACATAGCAGAAATTGAAACTGCAATGGCCGCATCAAAAAACTTGAAAACAAAGGCCCCCACCCCGGCCAGCGCCAGAGCCGTTCTTACATAGGCCAGCAGGGTTCGATCGTTGGCCAGCACGGTGCGCATTCTTGCAAGGTTTGTTGTCTGGGGCACAGCCCAGCAGCACCAACCCAGGGCATACCGTCTACAAAAAGATTGCCCTGCTATCAGCCTGTGAAAAGCAAGAGTATGATTTTCTGGGGATATATGTTACTGGTTAGCCTGGTGAGTATGAGCTGCTTCATACTCGATAAAAGCCGGGCCCAG
>CAZHLC010000966.1:0-1780 GCA_964532545.1 uncultured Leptospiraceae bacterium
AACCACCCACATCAAACATTTGTAATGGCGTACAACGTTCAGGTGATGGTGACGTTGCCCCGTAGGGGCAATGTGTCGACGTAGCGCCGGCGAGCCGCCTAATAAAGCTCTTGCTTTAGGCGAGCCGGGTGAAGCGGAGGAGACCGAGGGCCCGGTCAGGGCCCGCAGCACCATCACCTAGTTGTATGACGTAAATGGTGCGATCGCGAAGGAGTGTTTTTAGCGCGAGGCACGGACGCCGAGCGCGCAGATTCAGTTAAAGGGCTTTCATCGCCGCAAGATTCTCCTCAAGAGTTTTGATCTCTTTTTCGAGGTTAACTTTGGATCTTTTCTTATTATATTTATTCCATTTCTCGGATAAGCTTTTGGCGAAATCCGTTTGATTAAGTCCATCCAGATAAGTGAGTGCAACTATAGCTTCTGTTTGGTCAAAGTCTAAATCATTCTGGGTTAAATAATAATCAAGATATGAGAATATGTATTCTACAGACTTTGCTGTATTGAACAAAGCCAGTGTTCTGCAATAGGAGGCGCCTGAATAACACAGATCACTTCTTAGTAGAAGCTTGCCAATTCTCTCTTCCAGTTCAATATATTGCATTATCCCGGCGAAGTCCGCAGCGGCCTTTCGGGGCCGCCAATTGAAATTAGTCAGAAGCGACTCAATGATTCCTAAATTGATCTCTGATTTAATAGTCTCAAAGCCTTCCTTGTATTCTGCATCGATTGGGTCTGAGAGATAAAACGGTAAAACATATTTTGTCATTACTTCTTTTTCAAGAGGTAAATTTGAGCTAGGCACATCTATGTCAGAGAATTTGCCCTTGTGGATTACAGTAGCGCCGGCAGAGTGTAGATCAGCAGAGTTCATGCTCAAGTGATAATATGCCCAGTGGCTTGGCTGGGTCAACTGACTTTAAACTGGCGAGCCAAGGAGGGCGAGCCTTTCATGTTTTTTTAATCGCACCATTTATGTCATACAACGTTCAGGTGATGGTGACGTTTGGCCGTAGGCCAAATGTGTCGACGTAGCGCCGGTGGGCCGACTAATGAACCTCACGGTTCAGGCCCATCCGGGTGAAGCGAAGGAGACCGAGCGGCCGAACAGGCCGCGTAGCACCATCACCTAGTTGTGTGAAGTTTTGCGGAACAATCAAGCAGACTTAAATCTTTCAGCACAGGATTTTATTCTTGTTCCAAATTGTTTCTCAAGATCTGAGAGATTTAAAAGAGATCGTAAAGCAATTTGACTCATTGCCACATATTCTCGAGAAAATCGATGTCGATCAGCTAGCCCTAATAAAGCAGGGGGCAAATCGGGCGCCGGCAATTCCAAAGAAGCTAAGACTAGTTCGGCTCCGATCATAATAAGAATTGCTTCATTCTCAGAAGGTTTAAAGTTTTCGGGGTCGGAAGCAGCCTGGTACACCAAGTCTGATACTGATTTAATTTCGCCCGATGCTTTTAATTCTCGCAATACGTTTTTACCGGTAGCGGTCTCAAAGATCGACATCTGGAGAAGTCATGAATCACAAACCTGAGAAAATGTGGAGCAAAATTTCACACAACGTACGAGTTATTCTGTCGCCGGCCTTTGGCCGGTGAGCCGAAGGCCGAGGGCAGCTTGTCTGCCCGAGCAGAATAACTCTGTTGTGCGAAGTTGCGAATTTACGAACACATTATCTTGGGCTGGTTGATTTCAGAGAAACAACCAACCGACAAAAAAAGCTCTCATGCTGAAAATACGAAATCGGTGCTAGAAAATTTAACACACGAAAGT
>CAZHLC010000967.1:0-1780 GCA_964532545.1 uncultured Leptospiraceae bacterium
GTATTCCCCTTGATGAAGCCGTCACTGACGTGTGGGAGCAGACTTCGAATACCCACTTGAAAAAGATTGTAGCCCAGATCAAAGAAGATGTAATCGGGGGTAAGTCTTTATCTGAAGCCATCGCCCAACATAAGGGAGTTTTTCCCCCCGTTTATGAAAGCATGATAAAAGTGGGCGAGGCGACAGGCTCTTATGAGTCGACCCTGAACCGCCTGGCCGAGCTTGAAGAAAAGAACGCTGAGCTCAAGGGCAAAACGGTCACGGCCATGATCTACCCCGCCATTATGGGTTTCGTTATGTTTGCAGTGGTGCTCTATCTGCTAACCAGTGTGGTGCCCCAGATTGAGGTTATGTATGCCCAGTTTGAAGCCGGTGATAAACTTCCTCTGCCGACCCGGTTGGTCATTGGGTTATCGGGTTTTGTAAATAAAGCCTGGCCCTTTATGATCGCCGGTGCCTTTCTGGGAATTTTTCTTTTTCAACGCTACCGTTCGACTGATGAAGGGCGTTACAAGGTTGACCACTACCTGTTAAACATGCCCTTCTTTGGCACTCTGCTGGTAAAAATTCAGGTCGGTCGCTTTGCCCGCAATCTGGGCGTGCTGCTCGAAAACCGGGTGCCACTTCTACAGGCCATTGATATCGTGGCCGGTACGGTAGGCAACGAGGTATTCAAACAAGAACTGTTAGAAGCGGCTCATCAGGTGAGAGAAGGTGTTTCACTCAAAGATGCACTGAAAAGCTCAACAGTACTGCCCCATATGGCTAAGGGAATGATGGCCGCCGGTGAATCTACTGACCGTATGTCAGAACTATTGCTGAAAGTGGCCCAGATTATGGAGACCGAGGTTGACACGGCAGTTAAGGGGTTGACCAATTCTCTCGAACCCGTAATGATTATTGTCATGGGGGCGGTGGTTGGGGGTATCATGGCCTCGGTCTTGATGCCTATGTACAATATGACCCAGCTGATTAAATAAGAACCACGGGCCCCTGATAACGTCTAATTATTTATGAGAATTTTCATTATATTACTTATTCTGGCTGTTTTGAGCCCGCTTGCAGCCATGAATGTCGATTTACGTTTTTCAATCAAGGGTGCCTATGCTGAACGTGACGTAAATTCAATGAACGATGTATTAGACAGCCAGAATGTCAGCGATTTCAGCAAACATTCAGCGCAGTCGGGCCTTGAAATTGCGGGGCTGCTCAACAACTTTATGTTCGCCTTCAGCTATCTAGCAAATATTTCGGCCCGTGAAGCAAACACTAACGCTTTCTACGAATTGAGTAGCACCGGGGGCTTTGTCGATTTTGGTTATAACTTCAGGTTTGGCAGTTTCGGGGCTATTCCCTTCGCGGGTGTAGGTGTGAGCGGGCAGCTATTGCAGATCTATGACCGGCGAGATGGTACCTTTGACGAAGTGCTCAATGGCCAGCGCACCTCAACTGTGGTGAGTCGTTTTGATGGTATCGCCCGTACTGGCCTGCGCCTCGATTATTACTATGAAATTTTTGACCGCTTCTGGTTCATTGCAGGAATTTACGGCGGCTTTCAACAGAGTTTTAATGTTAACAGAGATTGGTTTTTGGGTGGCGACCAGGGCTATAAGGGAACTGTTGCAAATAGTGGCCCCAAAAGTTTCATGACCGGTGGCTTTGGCGGTATCGCTATCGGTCTGCAGTACCGCCTGCGCGGCGATGGCTAGCGGGCGTTAGGCGCAAGCAGCGATAAAAAGTTCTCGCTGTAGATTTTGTCGAGCTCGGCAGCCGGGTTGGG
>CAZHLC010000968.1:0-1779 GCA_964532545.1 uncultured Leptospiraceae bacterium
TTTTTATGAAGATCAGTAACCCCATGATCAATGCCCTTGAAACCAGCCAGGCCCGAAACCAGGCTATTATTGAAGGGGCCATTGATGGAATCATTACCATTTCAGACCGGGGTATTGTTGAATCAGTTAATCCGGCGGTTGAAAAACTGTTCGGCTATACGAGCAAAGAGCTCATTGGCTCAAACATCAATAAGATTATGCCCGAACCCTACCATTCTAAACATGATGATTACATCAGCAACTTTCTCAGAACCAGGCAGCCGAAAATTATCGGCATTGGGCGAGAGATACCCTGCCGGCGCAAAGATGGTTCTATATTCCCGGCCTATCTGGCCGTGAATGAAATTTATGTCGATGGCCAGACCAAGTTTATTGGCATTATCAACGACCTTACCCGCCTTAAAAAGGCCGAACGAGAAATCAAGGCGCTGTCACAGCGCATGATCGAGGTGCAAGAAGAAGAGCGCGACCGCATCTCACGCGAAATACACGACGACCTGGGCACCTCGCTCTTTCTTTTAAAGATGATGATTCAGGGCACAATGGCCAAAATCGATAAAGAGCATGCCAGTGAAGAGTTCAAAAAGGGGTGCGATGAGGTTCTCGAAACCCTGGGCCAGATTGTTGAATCAACCCGGGCCATGTCACATTCACTGAGCCCCATCGGCCTGAAAGAGCTTGGTCTCACCATGGCCATCGATAAGCTGCTCGACCGGGTTCAACTGAGTAAGGCCATAAATATTAACCGTGATTACCGGGCCCTCGATGGCATTTTTGAAGAAGGGTGGAGCATCAATGTATATCGTATTGTACAAGAAGCCCTTAATAATATTTCAAAACATTCTGATGCAACTGAAATCACCTTATGCTGTAGCAATTCAGGGGGCAAATATACCCTGAGTATCAGAGATAACGGCCAGGGTATCTCAGCCGAGAACCTGCGCCGAGCCCGCAAGAAGGGCCTGGGTCTGTCATTGATGAAAGAGCGGGCTAATCTAGTTAAGGCTGAATTTACAATTGATTCTAAGCCCGGCGAGGGCACGGAGGTTAAACTTGAGTTCAAAAAAGAAGAATAGCGAATTTAAAATCATACTGGCTGATGACCATCAGGTCTTTCGTATTGGCCTGCGCAAACTCATAGAGGATGCGGGCTTTACCGTTGTAGCCGAAGCCTCTAATGGCGAAGAGCTGATTGAGCAAATCGGCAAAAATGAAGATTGTAACATGGTGATCACCGATCTGTCGATGCCAAAAATGAACGGCCTCGATGCCATTGATGAAATAAAAAGTACCAGTGACGATCTAAAAATCATGGTTCTATCAATGCATAAAGAGCGTGAGTACTTTCGCAAAGTTCTCTCAAAAGGCGTTGATGGTTACCTGTTAAAAGATGACATCTTTGAAAAGATTGTCTCTGCCATTAAATCAGTACGCGAAGGGCGTAAATCTTACTCAGATGAGTTAACTTCGTTTGTGATGGAAGATTATGCTGTGATCAAAGACAGTGAAATCTCTCTTGAGCTGTTAACCAAGCGCGAAAAAGAGGTGCTGGTTTTAATTGCTGAGGGCTACACTAACAAGCAGATGGCAGAAAAACTGGGAATCAGCGTACGAACCGTTGAAGCCCACCGGGCCCACTTGATGGATAAACTCGACTTTGACAATGTGCAAGAGTTGGTGAAGTTTGCTGTTTCAAAGGGGCTGGTCTAGCAGGTATGAGAAAACAATCTTTCAGGCCCGCTGCATTTTATTATCAGTAGCCCTGATAATAAGGTTTCT
>CAZHLC010000969.1:0-1779 GCA_964532545.1 uncultured Leptospiraceae bacterium
TTTTCAAAAGAATTTTTGGTAACAAAGTTGCCATTTTCTCTGACCAGAATGCCTTTGTGCCACCACTGCCTGATTTCGCCATCGTGATAGGTGCCCGTTTTTTTACCCCACTTAAACTGTATTGGGGCATCATAACCATCTTTGGTAATCACCAACTCAGACCCATGCTGTACGAATCCGCAGAATTGCTGCACTAGCGTTTGTTTTTCATAAATATTATAGTAAGCCGAATAAGCTCCGCTTAGATAGGCACTTACGTGCTTCAACCGAAAGGGGCCAGCGGGCTGCTCACCAACAAAGCAACCAACCTCAAACCATGAATTCTTGTCTTTGCTCACCACCCGCCTGGCATTGCGAGGGCATTTGACTTCTTTAATCTCTTTTAGACTTTTTCTGGTGGCGGGTATACGGGCGCCCCTGCCAGTACATTCAACCACGGCATTGCCGGGGTTATAGTCAGCCGCTTTACCCGTTGGTTGCGGTCTGGCTTCAAGCACTGCAATAACCAGAAAAAAGATTAAATAGGGGCGCATAACTCTGATTTTGAAAGATATTTAAGCAACGTCAAGGGGTTAATTGTGAATATTATTGACCTGGCATGTTGAAAAATCACTGCATATTGTATGCTCGTGGGCATTGGCAACAACCTATGTGAAAACCAACGAATCGCAGACCTCATGCAGCGCTACGATAAACGTTTTCTGAATCGTATATTTACAGCGGGCGAGCAAGAGTACTGCCTGTCACGGGGTGAGCCCGTTCTACATTTGGCAGCCCGTTTTGCATTAAAGGTAGCCTTCTTTAAAGCCCTTGGTGTTGAATGGGGATTATATCCCCCGCTGAAAGAAGAGTCGCTCGAGGGCCAGAGCATGGGTAAAAAGACCCTGCAGCCCTCGCCCATGGTCAAAACCTATCTCGATCAATTTAAAGTAAACAATATCGCCTTCAGTATTGCCCATGAAAAAGATTATTCTGTAGCCTACGTCATTCTCGAAAGTTAAACTGCCAAACAATTAGTTGAAATTACAACCGCCTGAGATAGTTAGACTTGTCGATGGAATTCTTTCTTGAGCAAGCCATTCTCTGGGCGGCCATCTTCATCTATCTTGAAGGTGTGAGCTTTCTCACGTTTTACAGGTTAGGTTTCTTCACTGTTTTTTTCTCAATTCTGCTCTATATTTCAGTGGGGCTGCTGCTGCACTTTACCTACTTAAACAAGGTTGCTTTCTTTTTTGAAACCCACCTGTTTAACCAGCTCTTTATCGCATTTATATTTTTTGTAGGGCCGGCTACCCACTTGTCGTTTAAAACCTTGGTGAACCATCAGTATAAACTGACGTGGCCCGACGCGCTGCAGCTACTGCCAGGGCTGCTGTTTATTGCGGCCCTGATTATTATGCAATTTGTCGCCCCTGAGCTCATTGCAGAGCATATACTTGATTATTTTGAACAAAGGCGCCCCATGGGCTGGCTCGAATGGGCCATCGTGGCGGGTTTTGCCATAAACATGATCTACTATACCATGATTCTGCGCAATACCTCAGCCATGTTTGAGGTCAAGATTCTTAAAAGCAACCAGCCAGCCCAGGTTTTACTGGCTGGCTATATTGGTGTTTTTCTGCTGACTGCCACAGTGATTACCAGTTTCTTTCTGGGCCATGTGATGCTGTTGCTGCTGGCTTGCTTCAGCGTGGCCCTGCTGGCCGTGATGATGTATGTCTTTGCCAAGCTACACCCTGACACCCGGGTCGAATTTGAAAACGCCCTGCAGAAGACCCG
>CAZHLC010000970.1:0-1777 GCA_964532545.1 uncultured Leptospiraceae bacterium
AGATATTTTCAACACTATAAACCAGGCTGACAAGAAAAAATATGAGGCTCAGAGGTTTCTTTAAGCCCCGCTGTAAGAAATTTCTTTATTAAGAAATATCTTATTTACAGCTTGCGCAATTAAATGTTTCAGTCATTCATCTGGCTTCAGTACCCCAAAAAGAAATCTTAACAATTCTGCGCCCCCAGAATCGAGACAGGCTCCCCTGACATCTGAATGCGCTCTCGCCAATTCGAAGACCACTGTTTTTCATACAAACCTCTTTTAATACAGGGCCTCGGGTTAGAGATTAAAGAGCTTTCTCAGTTTGAGCCCTTTCTGCAAAAAACTTCGGCCTCAAAATGGAATCATGTAGTTCTTATTCTATCTGATGATACCCTGCCGCAGGTAATCAGGCAGGCTGAAGGCCCTGCTCGCCATCAAGCCCAGAGAATTTCAACTGCCAGCAGAAGACGAACGGGCCAAACGCTGGCAAGACTTTCTGCCCGAATACCGCGATTTTCAGAAGAAGTCGCAGCAGTTTTTAATCAAGTATTAGAAAGGTTGTATGAATCAAAGTAAAAGAAAACAGATTATAACGCTGCCCGATGGGGCGAAAAAAGAATTCTCTGCGGGCGTAACGGTACAAGAGATTGCCCAGAGCATCAGCCCCGGGCTGGCCAAAGCTACCATTGCAGGTGAAGTAAACGGCCGACTGGTCGATGCCTGCGACCCGATCGATCAAGATGCCAATGTCAGAATTATAACGGCCAAAGATGATGCAGGCGTTGAAATTATACGCCACTCTTGTGCCCACCTTGTAGGCCATGCTGTTAAGCAGCTATTTCCTACAGCAAAAATGGTGATTGGGCCTGTAATCGAAAATGGTTTCTACTACGACATTTCTTATGAGCGGCCCCTCACCACCGAAGACCTGAAGGCCATTGAAGAGCGCATGAACGAACTAATCGCCACGCACTATGATGTGGTTAAACGGGTTTTGCCCCGTGAAAAGGTGATTGAGACCTTTGAAAACAGACATGAAGACTACAAGTTGCAACTTGTAGCTGACATGCCTGAAGAAAAACAGATGGCTCTTTATTTTCATAAAGAATACATCGATATGTGCCGTGGGCCCCACGTGCCTAATACGCGCTTCTTAGAGAATATGAAATTGACAAGAATTTCAGGCGCCTATTGGCGGGGCGACTCACAGAATGAGCAGCTGCAACGCATTTATGGCACAGCCTGGGCCAACAAAAAAGATCTACTTGCCTACATGAAGATGATCGAAGAGGCCGAAAAGCGCGACCATCGCCGCCTGGGCAAAGAGCTTGATTTGTTTCACTTTCACGCAGAAGCCACCGGCGCGGTCTTCTGGCAACCCAGGGGCTGGGTGCTATTTAACGAACTCATTGCCTATATGCGACGCCGCCAGAAAGACTCAGGTTATATCGAGGTAAATACCCCCGATGTTATGGATAGAACCCTCTGGGAAAAATCTGGTCATTGGCAGAATTACCACGATCATATGTACACAACCGATACGGCTGATGAGCGCACCCTGGCATTGAAGCCGATGAACTGCCCCGGCAGTGTGCTCATGTACAGCCACGGCTTGAAGAGTTATCGCCAACTGCCCATACGCATGGCAGAGTTTGGCAAGGTACACCGCTATGAGCCCTCTGGGGCCTTACATGGTCTACTTCGTGTACGCCACTTTACACAAGATGACGCTCATATCTATTGCGCCAGAGATCAAATGATCGATGAATGCACCCGCATCATCAGCCTGGTG
>CAZHLC010000971.1:0-1776 GCA_964532545.1 uncultured Leptospiraceae bacterium
CCCATAACAACCTCGTTGTCAACGGAGGAAACTTAACCACTACAGGCAATGTCACTGTACCCAGCCTTGATATTCAGGCAGGAACACTGACAAACACCGGGGCACATACACTGACTGTTACAGGCAATACACTGAACACCACAGGCACCCTGAACAGCGGCGGATCGGGCACCCTGCAGCTTGATGGCACAGTTACTCTCGCATCGAATGCCACGGTAAATAATCTTACAATCAGCCCAACAGCTTCGGTAACAATTCCTATTGGGTCGCCCCCCACAGTTACAAATCTGCTGGTTAATGGCTCAGTAACCAATAATGCCAGCTTTGTTGTTAACACGGCGGTAATCAATGGTTCATTCACGAATAACGGGGCAAACCCCCTGCTTGATGTAACTGGTAACACCTTTACTTTAGCTGGAACATACACCAATGGGCAGGTAATTACCAGGGGCACCGTAAGCCTTGACCCCAGCAACATCAGCGGCTTAAGCGCCTTCGGCATTTTGGGCGGAACGTTGACTCTGACAGCAGCCTACGATGTTGGCGGCGGCCTCTATCTTTTAGGGGGCAATCTGGTTACAGGGGGTAACCAGCTTACAACAGGCCGGCTCGAAATGACCTCTGGCAACCTCAATGCCGGCAGCAGTTTGATCATCGTCAATGGCACATGGGATCATGACGGCACGGCGACCTTCACAGCGGCCACCTCAACCGTTCGCATGCCCAATGTTACCACCATTGAGGGTGGGGTTTCATCAACGTTTAATAATCTCGAAATCACAGATGGTATGACAATCAATACCAGCTTCACAGCGGCGACCCTGACTAAATCTGGGGCCGGCACAATGAATGCCAACGGGCAAGATATAACGGTTACGGGCACGCTCAACCATAGTGCCGGCACAATCATACTGCCCTCAGCTTCGACCCTCGATGTTACTGGCGCAACCTCAACCATCGCCTCAGGTGCGACTGTCAGTCTAACAAGTGGTGAATTAAACCTTACCGGCGCCGAGGCCAATTTTACAAATAACGGAACCATTACTTTTGGCGGGGGCAGCCGCATTAGCCGCACCCCGGCTTTTACCATAACAAACACGCCTGGCAACATAACCCTGGGGGCCGACAATGTAGAGGTACAGCTACTCGACCCCGGTCAGAACCTCGACGGCACAACTGCTGAAACCATCTCTGTGCGCGTAACATCGTTTACCGGCGATGTTGAAACACTCAACCTCTGCGAAACAGGCGCCGCCACCGGCACCTTTACCAGTTCGGCTGGCGGCTGCACTGACCTGCCCAGCCAGGCAACCCTGGCCTCAAGCGTAAACAATCTATTAGAACAGTCGGCCGATGGCAACATCACCGTTGATTTCACCGGGGCAAATATGCCCTACTCAACCGGCAATGCCTCGGCCCAGCGAAATGCCATCATAGCCCCCAGCAACTGGCTGGCGGCCACCTGCCCCACCGGCAACTTCAGCAATGCAGGCTGCTGGTCGGCCGGCGTGCCCAGCAGCATCATACCCGCCAGTATAGACTGGTCAGGGGCCAGCGGTGATACCACAATCAATCTTGATGTTGTGGCCAATACGGCCGCCATAACTATTCCGGCGGGGCCTGGTCGGGTCAACCTGGCCATGAGTGGGTCTAACCACTGGTACAACCAGGGGGTCACCGTTCAGGGGGGGCTAAGAGTTACGAACAGCGGCAGCGCGGTATTATCTGTCACGGGCGATCTGAGCACAGCAGCAGGCAGCGCCTTCATCGACATGC
>CAZHLC010000972.1:0-1773 GCA_964532545.1 uncultured Leptospiraceae bacterium
ACCAAGGTGCATGAGCGAGATGCCAAAGGTGCCATGAAAGAACTCGTTTCCAGTTTGCGGGCCCTTAACACTGATCATGTCGATCTATGGCAATTTCACAATGTAATGTATCATTCAGAAGTAAAAAAAATCTTCTCAGAAAATGGTGCCCTGCAGGCCGCCCTCAAAGCGCAGAAACAGGGTAAGATACGCTTCATTGGCTTAACTGGGCATTACAATCCGAAAGTGCAGGCCGCTGCTCTTAAATATCATCGATATCTTGATACCCTGCAGGTGCCGGTTAATCTGGTTGATGGCAGCCAGCCCCATGGTTATGTACAGTCGGTGTTACCAATCGCGGCGAAGCATAACGTCTCTGTTCTCGCCATGAAAACCCTGGTGAAGGGCAAGCTGGTCTCACGCAACATTGTTTCAGCTAAAGATGCCATGCATTATTCGTATTCACAACAGGGCGTCGATATGCTGGTGTCGGGTATTAACCGTAAAAAGTACATCTATGAAAACATTCGAATCGCGGCTGACTTCAAACCAATGTCACTCAAGCGCCAGCAGAAGCTACTCAGACATACAGATAAAAAAACAAGTTCGTCGCTTGAACACTATCGCCGGGGTTGATTTATGACAGGTTTTGCTGCCCTCAATTCACGAGAGCGTCGCAGTGTCAGACTTTTCAGGCTGCACCTCTACCGACTGCACCTGCAGAAAAAGTTCCTGCCTGAAAACAATGTCAGCCAGATGCAACAGATTGGTATCAAATTCTTTTCACATGAAAAATTTAAAGAATTAACAGAAGAAAAGAAGAAAGACCTGATTGACATTGCTATTTTTGATGAACCCGGCAATGATGCCCCCCTTGTCTGGGGTCATGAATTTGCCAAACATTATCCCCCCGTAGATAAGCCTGTTGAGGTACTGGCCATACTGGCGAGTCGTTTGCCCATAGAATATCTGTCACTTTTCTTAGATACTCTAGACCTGCTTTCACCAAAGCTGCAAGAGCAGATTGAGAATCAGCTGCTTGATGTAGATGCAATTTTGCAGCTGCCAGTTAAACGTTTTCAGGGGTTGCTACGGGCCGTTGATACCAAGGTAATTTCAGACTCTTTTAAAATACTGCCTGCCGAGGTACAAAATCAAATGCTGGCAAATCTTTCACGCAGAAACCGCGATGTGGTAAATGCCGACCTCGCCCATCAAGAAACTGTCAGTGAATACAAGGGCAAGTTGGCTGTCTACTCTCTGGTACGTGAATACTTTCGTATGGTTGAAGATGGCAGTTTCAAAAAGCTTGATTAAATTTTTGCTTTACAGGTTAATTTTGGTATCTTTGCTAAAAGAAAGGCCATCTGGTTAACAAAAGAGAAAACATGACAAAAGAAATTGTATTAGCAGCCCCCCGTGGTTTCTGTGCCGGTGTTGACCGGGCCATAGAAGTGGTAGAAACAGCCCTTGAAGTGTATGGTGCCCCCCTCTACGTAAAACATGAAATTGTGCACAACAAACATGTGGTCAATGAGCTGAGTCAGAAAGGGGTTAAGTTTGTCGAAGACCTCACAGAGGTGCCTGAGAAAGAAACTATTGTTTTCAGTGCTCATGGTGTGTCACCCCAGGTTGTAGCCTCAGCCAAAGAGCGGCATTTGAACATTGTTGATGCCACCTGCCCACTGGTAACCAAGGTTCATCTCGAGGCCCGTCGATTTGCCAAAGAAGGCTATAAAATTGTACTGATAGGCCATCGCAATCATGTAGAAGCCATAGGCACCCATGGTGAAG
>CAZHLC010000973.1:0-1768 GCA_964532545.1 uncultured Leptospiraceae bacterium
GTGGGCCGCGAGTTTCATCTGGGCCGCAACGCCCTGCATCGGGCCGCGGCTTTGCCGTCAGCCATTTTACAATAAGGCGATAGCCAGCGCCCATACACATTTCAAGCAGCAGTTCTTCATCGATTCTGTTTTTGCTGTTCTGCAGCTGCCTGGCTAAGCCAAAAAGATAGGCGCGGGCCTCATTCTGCATGTATCTGGGGTCGGCCACCCAGTTGACCGCCGGCAAATTCAGGTAAACGGCCCGGGCGATCTGCTCATTCTGAAAATAGAAAAGAAAATACTCTTCGGCAAAGCGCAGTAACTTCTGCTCTGCTGTATTTTCTTGCTCGGCCAGCTCGCGGGCTCTGAGAGTGTTCTGGCGCATATCATCTCTAATGCAGGCAAACAGCAGGTCTTCTTTGCTGCCAAAGTACTTATAAACAGTGGTGGCGCTCACATGGGCCCGCTGGCAGATTTCTCTGATGCCCACTTCATGATAAACATTCTGTGCAAAGAGTTTGAGAATGGTCTGGCGCAGCCTGGCCAGAGTTTTGTCGTTTACCAGGCGGTTGTCGGTTTTCTGCTCTTTCATTTTTTCTGGGCAATATGCGATAACAATGTTATCATATATCAATATGAGGCGCCTGGCAACTATTCTGGTATTTCCTGCGGTGATGGCGGGGGCGCTGTTCTCTGCCTGGCTTGGTCTACAGCAGGGGGTTGCGCCGGCCCTGATACCCATTCTGGTTATGCCGGTGGTTTTTGGGCTTATGGTTCTGTTTGAGCGCCTGCTGCCCTATAAACCAGTGTGGAATAAAAACGATGGTGATTTGAGCGCAGATATTCTGCATATGCTGATTGCCCAGCTGGCCATACCCAGACTGATCAAACCTGTATTTGTTATTCTGGCCTTTACGGTCGCTTCAAGTCTGCTGGCCAGGGCAGAGTTTCAGCCCTTTGGCTGGCCCCATCATTGGCCGCTGGCTCTGCAGGTTGGGCTGATGCTGCTCATTGCTGAGTTTGGCCGTTACTGGGTGCATCGTGCTGCTCATCGCTTTAACTTTTTATGGAAGTTGCACGCCGTGCACCACAGCCCCAACCGGTTGTACTGGCTCAATGCCGGCCGCTTTCACCCCATTGAGAAGGTGATCTTTTTGATACCAGAGATGGTTCCGTTTATCATTATGGGAACAAACATCGAAACCCTCACCCTGTATTTTATCTTCAATGGGGTGCACGGCGTCTTTCAACATTCAAACATCGAAGTTAAGCTGGGGCCCCTGAATTATATTTTTTCAATGACCGAGCTGCACCGCTGGCACCATTCAAAGATTATCAAAGAGTCTGATAGCAACTTTGGTAACAATCTCATCATCTTCGATATTGTGTTTGGCACATTCTTCTGGCCACGCGAGCGTGCAGTTGCGGTGATTGGTCTGTATAATTCAGAGTATCCCAAATCATACTGGGGGCATTTAAAGGCGCCCTTTATGGGTTCAGTTGACAAACCAGCAGACTATGCCGAGAAAAAAGCCTTCTATGATCGCCAGGTGTTAGAGCAGGCCCGGCAGGCGGGCTTTTGAAATTCTTACGGGGCTGGTCAGTGCTTCTGGCCATGGCCATCTTCATTGGTGAAACTCTCGTTTTGTTGAAGACGGGCAAGTACTGGCCCCTGGCTGCCGATGATTATGTGGCCGCTACCATTCTGTTGTTCTTAAGTGCGCGCCCCCCCAGATCGTATACCGTGCCTCTGCTGCTGGGCAGTTATCTGTTTATGTTTGGCAATATC
>CAZHLC010000974.1:0-1767 GCA_964532545.1 uncultured Leptospiraceae bacterium
TCAAGAAAAGTATCGATGCCAGCCAGATTTCGGTGTTTAAAACCCCGTTTCTCAGGGCTTTAACAGACCAGACCCGTCAGGGTATCATTATGGTTCTGGGCAAAGAAAAGAGCCTCTGTGTAAACGATCTGGCCGCCCATTTTAACGTCAGCCGACCCACTGTTTCTCACCATTTAAACGTTCTAAAAGAAGCCAAAATGGTTAAATCAACCAAGCTGGGCAAAGAGGTATACTACGGCCTCAATGCCCGTAATCTAAAAAGGTCTCTTAATAATTTATTAAAGATAATTGAATCCATCGATAAGGGTATACCTGAAGGAGGCGTAGAGTGAATATACTAGTTTTGATTAAACAGGTTCCCGATACAGAAGCCAAGATCACCGTTTCAGGTGGCAAGGTAAATGAGTCGGGCATAAAATGGATCATTGCTCCTTATGATGAAATTGCATTAGAAGAAGCAATTCGAATTAAAGAAAAAACCGGCAGTACTGTGACTGCCATCAGCGTAGGTACTGACCAGGCTGTTTCAGCCCTGAGAACCGCATACGCAATGGGCGCAGATAAAGCTGTGCTGGTACAGACAGACAACTATGAGATGCTTGATTCTTTCACCATCTCTGAGGCGATCTTGAAGGCTACTGAGGGCGAAACCTACGAGATTATTCTTGCCGGTCGTCAGGCTACTGATTCTGACAACGGCCAGGTTCCGCTGATTGTGTCGACCAAGATGGGCTGTGCCTGTCTGACTTTTGCCAACGAAGTAGAAGCTGGCGATGACAAAGTGAAAACTGTCTGCGAAGTAGAAGGCGGCGAGGCTACTTTCGAGTCGGGTTATCCGGTAGTTATTACTGCCAATGACCGTTTGAATGAACCCCGTTACCCTTCATTGAAGGGCATTATGGCTTCGAAGAAGAAGCAGATCACTACCAAAAACATATCTGAGCTTGGTATTGATGGCGCTTCAAAAATCGAAGTGGTTGAATTCGAACCACCCGCAGAAAGACCTGCCGGGCGTATCATCGAAGGTGAAGAAGCTGGCGACAAGGCCAAGGCTCTTGTAGATGCTCTTCACAACGAGATCAAGGTAATCTAAGAGAGGTTAATCATGGCAAATGTATTAGCTATATGTGAAATTGGTGGCGGCAAGCTGAAGAAAGTATCTACCGAAATGGTAGGTGCAGGTAAAAACCTGGGCAGTGTTTCTGCCTATCTGGTAGGCTCTGGCGCCAAAGACGCGGCCGCTGAACTGGCAAAGTTCGGTGCTGACACCATCTATGTTAACGAAACTGACGACTATGTAGGCGAAGCCCAGGCTGCCGCTGTTGCGGGCCTGATTAAAGACAAGGGCTTTGATGTTGTATTGCTTCCCCATTCGGTGCGCGGTAAAGACATTGCCGCGCGTGTTGGTGCAACCATCGATGCAGGTGTAATCAGCGAAGCTGTTGAGCTTAAACTTGATGGCGACCGGGTTGTCTGCAAAAAGCCAGTGCACGCTGGTAAGGCCTTTGTTAATTTCAAAGCCACTACCCCGGTACAGATTATTACCGTACGACCTAACTCGCAGTCTATCAGCGAAAACGCTGGTGGCGGTGCTGTTGAAGAAGTAAATATCGACAATGGCCTGGCCAAGGCAACTCTGCTTGAGTTTAACGAAAAGAAAAGCGAGCGCGTACCTCTTACTGAAGCTGACGCTGTTGTTTCGGGCGGTCGTGGTCTTAAAGCGGCTGAGAACTTCAAGCTGGTTGAAGACATCGCTGACATACTGGG
>CAZHLC010000975.1:0-1765 GCA_964532545.1 uncultured Leptospiraceae bacterium
CCCCACCAGTAGGGGTATGACACATTGCGTACAACCCGGTATTTGACTTTGGCTGAATCAATGGCCACGCCTGCAAAAGAGGTAGCCTCACCGATGGTGGTAACTTTGTCACCCAGGGCGAACTCGCCCTTGAGAGGTTTGAATTTTGTTTCAAATTTGGGTCTTTTGTACTCTTCGACTTTAAAAGAGCGGCTGCCATTTGAGGTTCTCAATTGAAAGTTGCCATTGAGCCCGCCGGTGGGCAGGGTAAACTCTCCACTGAAAGTTCCGTATTCATTGCTGGTGAAGTATTTAGTTTTTACAGTCTGGTAGTTGGCGTTTTTAAGAGTAACGCTGACGCTTTTGTTTTTAACAATGGTGGTTTTATCACCGCTTTTACGCAGGGCAATGCCCTTGAAAAAAACAGTCTGACCAGGTCTGTAAATTGCCCGGTCGAGAAAAAAAGAAATATATGTGCGTGAGTACTGGCTGGGTTTATGTGTGCGGCTCTGGTAAATATTGTTACCGGTATTAAGGGTGTCACCTTTGTAACGGTAGACCAGACGAAAGGTACGGTATTTGCTGCCGGGTTTGATAGTCACCAGCCCGTTTTCATCGCTGTAGTAGGTTTCTTCTTTCGCATAGTAATACGATCGTGAGAACCAGCCATATTTACGCAGCCACATGGTAACCTGCACCCCTTTAAGAGGCTGGCCATTGGTTCGATGAAAAATACGCAGTTTAAACGAACGGTCGACCTCGCGCTTTTCAACAACACCGATGTTTGATACATGAAACGGCTGGTAGGCTACGGCCTGGCCATCGGTAGACATTGCTTTGCTGCTACCCGCCAATAGAATATACTGGTCTGGTTTGAGTTCTTTGATGGCAACTTCGGTGGTATGGTATTGATAATCACCATCGATTTTCAGGGGTTGCTGCCAGGCATAAACAGGGTCTAAACCGGCATAGTAGGCAATGCGCTCATGAGAATAAAGTTTCTCAGCCTTATCTTTGATATCTTTGGTAAGTTTAATTACCCGAAAAAAAAGTCTATCTATGTTTTTGTAGCGAACTTCAGCTTTGATAGCCTTATTGGGCAGGTTGACCAGCTCAATGCGCAGGCGGTAATCTTTCTTTTCAATGCTGGTATTGAGGGCCTGGCAGCGTTTACCCCCCAGAGACTCTTGATATTTTTTTATGTAACTGTAGCAGAGATCATAAGCCTTCTTTTTCAACCATTTTTTCTTTTTGTTGGTGAAGGCATTGAAGGCCCCGCCCTGGCCGTTATAGAGTGTAGCCAGAGTATGAGCCACCATAGCCGATGACTCATGCCCATCGTACTGGCCCAGGGCTTCTTCGAGGGCTTTTTGATAAAGAGCTTTCTTGTTTCTAACGATAGAATGATCTTTTAGATACTTAAGACGTGTTAAATCAATATCAACCAGAGCATTCTTATACCCACTCTTCAAGTGAAAGGCCACCAGGCGCTGCATCAGCCTGATGGCATTGTATTTAAAAGACAGGGCTTTGGGTTTTTTAAAGTAAACTGCTGAAAAAGACCTGGCCCTGTTAAAGATGCGTTTTTCTCGAATTTCAAAACGTTTGGCTGGCTGGTTAAGATAGCTTTCGCTGGTGCGGTAAAAGTTAATGGCGCGATGGGCCAGCAGGTCATACAGTGTCGGCCTGAAATCATCACTGTTTGCACCATTGTAAACAAGCTCACCCAGCTTTTCAATCTTGATCTTCTGCAGTCTATCAGGTTTAGCCAGGGCCTGCCGGTGTA
>CAZHLC010000976.1:0-1765 GCA_964532545.1 uncultured Leptospiraceae bacterium
CAGAGCGTCTACTGCTAGTTATTACCTGGGCCGCCAGTTTCACCCCCGCCACCGGGGCCACCAGTCTCGATTTCGGGTCGGGGTTTTGTCTTCTTGCCCGATTGTTTGCTTAAAACACTGCTGGGTAACTGCGAGCCCCCGGGGGCCCCGGCCCCATCGGTGCGGTTTTTTTTACCTGTGGCGCTCTGGCTCTGGGTTGGCATCATTACCATGTCAGTGAATTCTCTTGAGGCAGCCCGCTTACCAGAGCGGCGGGCGGTGCCAAGCTGCCTCGGGGCACTATAATTGGCTTCACGACCCAATTGAAGGGGAATCTGCACATTTTCAAGTGAACTGATGGTGCGATAGGCCCAGGGCGAGCTGTACTGTATGGCAGGAATGCGTAGCTTTTTAAGCCAGAATCTGACCAGCTTCTCGTCTTTTTGAATAGTCTCAAGGCGTTTCTTCTTTATTTTAAATGTCACACCTTCAATCAGTCTCATGCGGGCCTTGCCAAAATATAAATCAGCCGAGCCTGATTTCAGCATGATATGTTTTTTCTTGTCGCTGAGGGTCAAAAACAGCTGTGACTTTTTTGCAAGTACAAGGCGGCGGCCCTCTGGTAATAAAAACTCACGTTCTTGCTGCATGGCAAACAGGGCCGGCTCGAAGTAAAAATTACCTCTTTCGATTTTGACTTTGAAGTTTTTATCAGCTTCTGCGAAACGTAACAAAGAGCCCTGCCCCATACGAATCAGCCCCTGGGCAGGCAATTCAAACTCGGTGATCTCATCGGCCTCTACCCGGTCTCGGGCCGGTAAGATCAGAGGCGTTTTATTTGAAGCGCTGCCTATAATCAGGCCATTACGTTTGACTGGTATGCTTTCATCTAACTGTACAAAGTTTTCAGCAGGTATAAACCAGTGATAATAGAAATTGGCGATGGAAAAAATTGATATGATACCAACCCCGAGTGCGCCCAGGGCTGCCGCAGGTAACCAACGGGCCTGAGTATTGAGATATGGTCGATTTTGAATCGTTATGGGCTCAATATTAAGCAAGTCAGACTTGCGATAGATCTGTAAAACCTGGCGCCAGTATTGTAAATCGGCCGCTACCGCCTCATCTTGGGTAGCAAGATCAGTGATCTGGGTATCAAGGTGAATTGAGCCAAGCTGTAACAGGTAGAGTAACAATCTGCGAACTGATACCTTAGTGCCTCTTCTTTTAAGGCTTGAAGCAATAGAAGCAACCTGGCCAAACATTTTTGCCCTTACTTTGGCAGGGGCGACCTGCCAGATTTCAGCAATTTCGTCGATTGACAGCCCCTGGGCTACGTATAGAATGAAAAGTGAACGCCCATTGGCCGGAAGGTTTCTCACCACCTGGTCGAGTTCGGCAGCCCCCTGCAGCACATCTTTATTGTCGATCTGCTGGGTGACCAGTTTTCTGGGGCCGGCAAAGGTATAGCGCACTGCATTTTTAGAGACCTTTTCGGCTGTGGCATAGAGCCAGGCCCGGGCATTGTCGTGTGAAATACGCCCTTTCTGTATAAGAGACCATAGGCGGCGCCCAACGGTGACAACCAGCTGATCTACGATATCTTGGCTACCAAAGTATTTAAACAGATAGTGGTACACTTCTTCTCGATTTTCATTGAGAAACTGCTCACAATGTTCTCTGGTGATCACCATGGTTTATTAGACTGCATTTCTGAGCCATGGGGGCAACAGATTTTTGCTTAGGAGAGAGAGTGTTTTGGGCCGATGTTGATAGTAGCGATGGC
>CAZHLC010000977.1:0-1762 GCA_964532545.1 uncultured Leptospiraceae bacterium
AAAAGAGTTTCGCCGAGGTGATATTTCCCGGATTTGAAATGTATAATATTGATACGGCAGAAGCCAGAGAGTTTCTCGCAGAACAAGGCTGAAGCGTGGCAATCAAGCGGGCCCTTGTTCTTTCTGGCGGCGGCGGGCGCGGCGCTTTTCAGGTAGGTGTGTGGCAGTATCTACAGAAGATTAACTGGCAACCAGATCTCATCTGCGGCACTTCAGTGGGGGCCCTCAATGCCGTGGCCCTTGGTTGTGGCATGAGCCTTGCTGAGCTTACAGATCTACCGCCTGTCAATCTGGCAGCAGCTCAAGGCCCTGTTCAAGCGGGGCTATGTACCACTGCTTGACAACCGCCCCCTTGAGCGTCTGTTAAAACAAAACCTGAATGTTCACAAACTGAGAGAAAGCGATACAGAAATTCAAATCAGTGCAGTAAACGTGCTGACTTCAGAAGTGCACTTCTTTGACCAGAATGAAATCGATGTTGAACATGTTATGGCCTCAAGTGCCATTCCGGTGGTATTTCCCTGGCAGCAGATTGGTGAACAGCTTTTCTGGGATGGTGGGGTCATGGTGAATACCCCCATCTTGACACCACTCGAACGTGAGGCCGATGAGATCATCGTGGTGCTGCTCTCGCCCATTGGCGGCCATGATCAGAGTATACCAGCCAACCGCAAAGATGCCATCGAAAGACTGTTTGAGCAGGGCCTCATCGGTTCATACCAGACTCTGATAAAACACTTTAACTATCATAACGATTTCAGCCTGAGTAAAACTATTCGTAAACTGCTGGGTAGCAATGACTTCTATGTGGGCAACAGCCGCATTATCACCATTGCACCAGACAGACTACTGGGTTTAAATTCAATTCTGCAGTTTTCTAGCAAGCAGTCGCAGAAACTGATCGACCAGGGCTTTGCAGCAGCCAGCGAAAAGCTGGGTAAAACTAAAAAGGCGCAACAGAGCTGAAAGACAGCGCTGCCCTGGCCCCCACACTGATCTGGTGCTGGGTAGGAAAGCTTCTCTGCGCCGGAAAATAATCATAGGTCGCTGCCAGCATCACCCGCGGTGAAAAGGGCCCAATGTTTACGGTAGCCGGGCTGAAGCCCAGCCCGACACGAAGCCCGTAGGCCACATCGCGAAAAAGGTTTTCATAGTAGAAAGCCGGGCCGGTCTCAAAATCAAAAATCAGATTCTCGGTTTTATAGCGATATACGAAGGGTATGGCCCCATTAAGAATGAGAATGGTGGTATCTCGGCCCAGGGCTTCAAAACGACTGGCCGCCCCGAACTCAATGCCCACTAACAAATCGGCATTGGGGCGGTAGCCGTAGCCAAAAAGAAATCTGGTGCTGACCGCTGTACCCATTGTGGTGGCCGATGGCCGAACCTGGGCAATAAGCCTGCCACCGGTTTCAAAACTGGTAAAACGTTTTTTGTATGTACTCTCAATACCACGGTAGGGGGTCGCGACTTTTACCCAGCGGGGGCAGTTGCCTTCTTGCAGCAGCTGTAGACTGCGCTTGGCAACCAGAGCCGAACGGTAAAGGCGCAACTCATTTTTAAACCTGGCTGGTGAACCGTGCTTTGCTAATAACTCTTCGATGCTGCCCTGCTGTTCTACGCCCTTTTCAATGTAGGCCAGGGTGGTCTGTAACAGCGGTTTGCCAGCTTCGCAGGCCACTTTCATGGCTGGCTGCATGGCCTGCTCAACCGCTACTTTATCAACAAACCATTCATCGCGCACCTGATCATCAACAACCCG
>CAZHLC010000978.1:0-1761 GCA_964532545.1 uncultured Leptospiraceae bacterium
AAACAAGGCTGGTACCTGAGATCTTAGAAACAAGCAGATGAAATTCTTCAAGACTAACATCGAGTTCAGCGGCAATCTCTTCGTCTTCTACAGTGCGACCCAGCTTGTTTTCAAGCTCTACAATGACCTTTTCAACCTGTTTGGCCTTCTGCCTGATTGACCGCGGAATCCAGTCGATGCTGCGCAGCTCGTCAAAAATAGAGCCACGAATACGGGTCATGGCATAAGTTTTAAATTTAACTTCTTTTGAGGGGTCGTATTTGTCGATGGCGTCAAGCAGACCAAAAGTGCCGTAGCTTACAAGGTCGTCGTACTCAACATTATGGGGCATGCCCACCGCTACCTTGCCTGCAACATACTTTACCAGGGGTGCATACTGGTTAATAAAGAACTCACGAATTTTCGGGTCTTTCGATTTGACGTACTCTTTCCATAAGTCGTCTTCTTCTCGGTTGGCAAACTCTTTAGCAATAGCGCTGGTCATCAATCTTCGTCTTGGTCTAGTAAATGTTTAATTGCCTCAGCCATCAGCTTAGGCTCGTTTTGTATAGGTACACCTTCAACCAGAATTTCACCTTCTTTCGCGGGGCGGTTGGCGTTGGCATTGCCCCCACCTGCCGATAAAACTGAACCATCATCAGCAGTCAACCCCAAACTCTCATCGCCCTCAGGGGCGGTGAATTCTTCAGACATGTCATCGTCGCCCAGATTCATGTCATCTAGCGAGTCTTCAAAGTCACCAACAAGAGCACCACCACCGAGAAAGATTGAATTCATTTCTTCAATAACTTTAGGTGAAGTGAAAAACAGAGTGTAGTAAACAGCAGTGCCGAATACAGCCATGGCAACAGCCATAATAAAGGGCCGCACCAGAATACCCATGGCGTCAGCCCCCACTGCAATGGCAGTAACAAAAGATACAAAAAAGCCAAGCACAGCACAGAAACCACTGAATCTGATCATTAACGGTTCAAGGCTGAGCTTAAATCTGTCTGTCATTTAGCTGGGCCAGTAAGCAGATTGCGAAAAAAGCTGCCAATGCTGCCGGTTGACTGGTTTGGTTCAATTTCTTTGTTGAGTATTTTTGAGGCTACCACATTGAGGCAGCTTGAAGCTTTACTCTTTGGGTATTGTACATAAAATGGTTTCTGCTTACGCACAGACTTTGATACAGAGTCATCTTCATAAATAAAGCCAAGGTTTTCAACCTTAACGCCCAGAAACTGGTTGCAGATATTAATAACACGTTCAGCCACTTTGCGGCCTTCGAGAGCTGAAGAAACGCGGTTCACCAGCAGCCGAATGGGTTTATCTGGGTCAACCAGCACGATCGATTTGATAATGCCATATGCATCAGTTATTGAGGTTGGCTCAGGGGTGGTTACCACCATAACTTCATGGGCCGGCATGGTAAAACCAACCACATTCGATGAAACCCCGGCACCGGTGTCGATGAGCAGCACATCATAATCTTTGAGGTTTTCAAAGGCTTTTACAATACGATCACGCTCTTTATCTTCAAGGTTGGCCAGCTGGGTATAACCAGAGGCCCCGGCAATTACATCAACGCCTTCAGGAGTATGAATAATGATATCTTCAAGGCTTTTATGCCCTTTAATAACGTGATATAGATTGTGTTTAGGAATGACACCCAGTAATACATTAATATTTGCCAGCCCCAGATCAGCATCGAATAGCAGTACTTTTTTGCCTGCCTGAGCAATGGCCATGGCCATGTTTACAGCCAGTGAGGTTTTACCT
>CAZHLC010000979.1:0-1759 GCA_964532545.1 uncultured Leptospiraceae bacterium
GGGTTTAAAGTGCATGAGGCGATGTGTAAAATAAAAGTAGGTATCATGGGCAAACAGAAAGATAAAAAATGACAGTACCGTATACCATAGCGGGTATTGGTTGATATCGAAGTAAATCTGGGTATGGCCCTTGAAGGTGGCATAGGCCATAACGCTGGCACCCACCGCAAAGGCCAGCAGGCTGGCCAGCGACCATTTGATTTCGCGTCTGATCTGGCCTTTTCTCAGCCCCCGGTGCTGAATTTTGCGCCTGCTCAGGGCTGCGAATTTGTCGCGCCAGAATACCCAGAAAGCAGCAGCCGAAATCAGCAGATAGCGTGAAGCCAGCATTAGAAAAAGCATTACGCCAAAAAGTACCGTTGAAGATAGATCTTTGACTTCAATTATACCAAGCACAGGTTTAAGGTTAGCATTGTTTTGTCTTTTTGGCGACCTGGTTTATCGACTCGAACTCAGCGGCCCCCGTAAATGCGTGCGTAGTAATTATTCTGGTTTTCTACCAATTTGCGGGTGACCTCGCGAATAGCCCGGCGGGTAACCTTGCGGTAGAGCTCACCTTTGATTTTATTGCGCTCGCGACCGGTATTGATCGTAAAAGGGTTAAATACCCTGACTTCATCAAGAATCACTGATTTTGACACATCAGAGTTTGATGAAGCGGTAATGACCCCCCGTTCAATATCAACCAGGCGGGCCGACAACCGTAGATTCATTTCAAGTTCGGTGTGATAAAACACGGGGTTATCAACCTCTTTTTTATGATTGAAGCTGTAGTGGGTGATGTTCGAGATCAGAATGTAGTCGGCACCCAGCAGTCTGCCTGCCTTTTTATTCTGTTGCAGCAGACCAATCTGGGCCAGCTGAATTTCTTGCAGTAGTTGGTCTGCGTGGCTTCTTTCAACTACGGCAAACGATGTCTGCGGCACGAAAGCCGAGATTAGATCTTCTGTAAGCGCATTTAGATCGCCATCGATTTTTTTATGGCTGTCGTTGCTGATGGTTGGTATGGCAATCACCCGGTTTTTGGTAAATTCAGCGATTCGATTTTGGCAGGCCAGCAGGGTTAAGCTTAAAGCTAGAATAAAGTATTTCATGATTACTCCTTAATGAAAAGCGCCCCCGGGTTTTCTGGGCGAACCCAGAAAACCCGAAAGCGTATCTCTTTACATAGAGCGTCAGAAGTGGCTGCTGCCAATGGCAAACCTCATGGGCGCGCTGCCACTCACCTGACTACCCGCGAACTTTTCATTGGTTCTTCGGGTTGAGGGCACCGCCGATTGAAGGTCTTTACCGATTGAGTAAAGCTTCAACCCCACTGCTGAGATCACCATGAGGTAACCCAGCAGACGGTAATGCCAGTGGTTCGAGCGGCTTTTGAGCAGGCTGAAGCCTACGAAGTTGAACGAACCAGCTAAAACTGAAGTGCCCACGATCATGGCCCCAGTATCCCAGTCTTCGTGATAGAAGGGGGTCGCTGGCGGTATCATCAGGGCTAGCGATGTAAAGAGATGTGATGGGTTGTACTCTTCTGGTAGGTTAAGAGCCGCCCCGATTATAAAGGCCTGCGCACTTAACGAACCCAGTGAGATACCCACCGAGGTTGATTCTCGTTTGGCTTCTGCAAACAAGCTGCTTGAAAAGCAAACCAGGGCTAATGCCAGAACTGTTGCTTTTTTCATAGTAAACCTCCTTGAGCCTGCAACCCCAGCGAGAGTATTTCTGGGGCTGCCTGGCTCACACATAGAAACCAGGCGCAGAG
>CAZHLC010000980.1:0-1757 GCA_964532545.1 uncultured Leptospiraceae bacterium
GGACTTGGTGCGACCCCGCCAACAGCGTGACAGGTCACTACTTGGCCTGCTTACACCGAACAGTTTTCTCCCCGGTGGTTCAGTGCGCTTTCAGGGTGAAGAGCTCATTGGCAAGTCTGAGTATCACCTGCGCAAGGTGCGCGGTAACCGGGTGGCCATGATCTTTCAAGAGCCCATGACCAGCCTCAACCCGGTTCTTACCGTTGGGTATCAACTGGTAGAGCCTCTGCGCCTTCACTACAACATGTCTGCGACTAAGGCCCGCGAGAAGGCCATCGCTACCCTCGAGCAGGTGCAGATTCCTGACCCTGAGCGGCGCTTCGGTGAATACCCCCACCAGCTCTCGGGGGGTATGAAGCAGCGGGTGATGATCGCCATGGCCATGGTCTGTGAACCCGACCTGCTGATTGCTGATGAACCTACCACGGCCCTCGATGTAACTATTCAGGCCCAGGTGCTTGATTTAATTGCTGATCTTCAGCAGAAAAAAGATGCGGCTGTGCTGCTGATTACCCATGATCTCGGGGTTGTGGCCGAAATTGCTGACCGGGTCGGGGTCATGTATGGTGGTCGTATTGTTGAAATCGCAGCCACTGAAAAAATACTCAAAGAGCCATCACATCCCTATACCATTAAGCTTCTGCAGTCTTTGCCTTCGGCGCACTCACAGGATGAGCAGCTGCAAACTATTCGCGGCCGGGTGCCCCTGGCCAGCCGCTACCCCCAGGGGTGTCGCTTTCAACCCCGCTGCCCGGTAGCCATTGAAGAATGTCAAACAATCGACCCTGAACTCTCGAAGATTGGCAGCAAACACCAGGCTGCCTGTTTGCTGTACAAAAAGAAACAAAGCGGCCAGGCCGTGCGTCGCAGGGTTAAAAAAACTGAAAATGATGAAGATTACCGGGCTTCAAAAAAGCAGACTGGTGAGTTGATAAAAGCAGAGAATCTGCAGGTATATTTCCCCATAAAAAAAGGGCTGCTCAAGCGTACTGTGGGCCATGTTAAAGCCGTTGACGGTGTCAGTCTCACAATTCCCCGCCAGAAAACCCTGGCCCTGGTGGGTGAATCTGGTTGTGGCAAGTCGACTTTTGCCCAGGGGTTAATGCGTCTTTTACCGCTGCATGGTGGTAAAATCTGGGTTGATGGTACCGAGATTACTTCGTTAGAGCGAACCCAGATGAAAGAGCTGCGCAAAAAAATGCAGATCATCTTTCAAGACCCGTACTCATCGTTGAACCCCAAGCTGACCATTGGTCAGATTATTCACGAAGGTATCAAGATTCATAATCCCAGTATTGACTGGCAGGCAAAGGCCCGCGAAGTGCTTGAGCGGGTTGGCCTTGACCCCGATGTGATCAAACGCTACCCCCATGAGTTTTCGGGTGGTCAGAGGCAACGTATTGGTATCGCACGTGCCCTGGCAGTTGAACCAGAATTTATTATCTGTGATGAAGCCACCAGTGCCCTTGATGTTTCGGTGCAGGCGCAGATTGTCAATCTGTTGCAGGGGCTGCAGAAAGAACTGGGTTTAACCTATCTGTTCATTACTCATGATCTTTCACTGGTGCGCTATCTTGCAGATGAGGTGGCTGTAATGTATCTGGGGCGAATTATCGAGCAGGGCCCCACGGCAGATATTTTTGCAAAACCTTCACACCCTTATACCCAGGCCCTGCTGTCAGCAGTGCCCCAGGTGTTTGGTAAGAAAAAGATGAAGAAGATTGCTCTTGAAGGTGACATTCCTTCACCAGCCGATG
>CAZHLC010000981.1:0-1753 GCA_964532545.1 uncultured Leptospiraceae bacterium
AATTTATGACAGGCTCACGGCAGCCTACAATCGTTATTTTCTCGACGAGTTTCTCTACAGCCGTAAAAATAAAGAAAATCTCAGCATCATTCTGCTCGACCTTGATCACTTTAAACGAGTCAATGACGCTTTCGGTCACTTAACTGGCGATTCGGTACTGCACGAATTATCAACACTGCTCTGCGATAACATACGACGCAAAGACTTTCTGGTACGTTTTGGTGGTGAAGAATTTATGATCATTCTACCCGGCCTCGATGAAGAACCTGCACGCGAAGTTGCAGAAAATCTGCGCAAGGCGGTCGAAAAATATGAGTTCGAAACAGCAGGCAAGATGACAGCCAGCTTTGGCATTTCACCTTTTAACAGCAATGATCGCATGATGATTTACCGGGCTGATCAGGCACTTTATGCGGCCAAGGCAGCCGGGCGCAATCAGGTTGTTCACTATGCCGATATATCGGGCGCCCGCACAACCTGAATATTAGTCTTGAAAATCATAGGGGCGCTTTTCGCGCACGGCCACGATGGCCCCCTGCACTTCACCATTCACTGCGCAGTCAGCCTGAGCCTGGGCCTGGCGGTCAAGTACCTGCTCAAGTGGGCGGGTGCGATCGCGCAGATTGTCTAGAGTGAACCGAATCGCCCGGCTTGAATTACCGGCCAGCTCAGCCGCAAGCTCTTGTACCTGATCAGTCAATCTTTCTGCGGGGCCAAGATAGTTAAAAACAGGCCACTGCTGCAATTCTCTGGCCCGGTAAATTCGACCGGTTAACAGCATTTCATTGGCTAACACCGGTGGCAAACGACGCATCACCCACTCGGCTGCCATACCCGGGGCCAGCCCCAGCTTAACAAAATTCACCCCTATCTTGGCCTCTTCGTTGACCATGATAAAATCGCAGGCCAGGGCAAAGCAGAGACCGGCACCAACGGCATGGCCGTTGATAAACGCAATGCTGGGCACATCATATAGAACCAGATCAAGAAACGAACGGTAAAAGGGCCGCATTTCAGAAATCACCCGCTCTTCGCTCATTCGGGTTAATGAATCAAGATAATTGAGATCGCCCCCAGCCGAGAAAACCCGGCCATGGCCGGTGACTACGATTACTCTGATCTGGTGATTGTCATAGAGTTTGCGCAGCTCACGGGCTTCTGCGGCCATCTGCTGATCAAGTGCATTGAGCAAATCAGGGTTGTGCAGTGTTATAGTTAAGACGCCCTCATTTGAAAGGGTGGCTTTAAGTCTCTCGCCGTCATACATGATTACCCACTGACCATCGCAGTCGAGCAGACAAGCTGTTTCTATACGGGTTTAAGAGCGACAATGGGGGCGCCGATTTTTTTGATTGTATCAACCTCTGCAGGCACATCATAGCCAAGACTCTGGCCCAGAGCCAGAACGGCCTCAGTTGATACGTTGCCGCTTGCCCCCGGGGCGAATGGGCAACCACCGATTCCGCCAGCTGATGAATCAAAACGATCATAGCCAAGCTCGAGGGCTGCTTTGACGTTGGCCAGGGCCTTCGCGTAGGTATCGTGAAAATGCCACCAGACCTTATGCTGCCAGCTGCCTTGTTGAAACCACTGGCCCAGCTCTTGTACCTGTGATACCTCACCCTTGCCGGTAGTATCGCCCAGTGAAATTTCATCAACCAGGTCGAACAGTTTTTCAAAAGACGCCATTGAGCTTGCTGTGGGCATGGTTGCGAGATAGGGGCAGTCAAAAACTGTTGAAATGTACGGCCTG
>CAZHLC010000982.1:0-1746 GCA_964532545.1 uncultured Leptospiraceae bacterium
CTCAACCTCACTCTATGCAGCCAATATTGGCAACCAGCAAGTCGAGCTCAACTACTCGATAAAACGGGCCATTGCTGGCGTCAGCTACAGCCCGGGGCAGACATCCCCTAAGTTTCAAGAATTGCTGGCTGATGAGCTGAAAAAGTATCCGCAAGATTTTTTAAGGCAGACTGAGATCAAAACCATTGTGCTGGTGCGCCAATTGAAAACGGGTCGGTTAAGCAGGCCAAGCCTGGCGGTGCCCCAGCGAAAGCTGATTTTCTTTTCGGTCGATCAAAAGCTGGCAGACAAACAATGGCGCTCTATGATACATCATGAGATATTTGCCGCCTTCGAATTTAAGCTGTTCAAAAAGAGCCCCTACCAGTGGCCCGCATGGGTGCGCCTCAACCCCCGGGGTTTCAACTACCAGCATGGCGATGATTATACTTTTGCAAACCCCGCCGGTTTTGCCAAACTGAAGATACGCCGGGGTTTCATCAGCCGCCGGGCCCTGCTTTCTGAAAATGCCGACCGGGCTGAGCTGTTCAGCAGCATTATGATGTCAGATAAAACAGAAACCTTTAATCAAGTCTGTCGCAAGAGCCGGGTAATCAGACGCAAGGCCAGCCTACTGGGTCGCCTGCTCACCCGGGGGCGTCGTTTTAAATACTGGCAGAGTGCCACCAAAGACTGCCTCTACTTCAGCCTTAAACGCTGACTACAGACTGAGGCGGGCCTTAGCCTGTTTCTTATTTAAAAGAACCAGCCGCCTGCCATAAACACGCAGCGCTTTACGAACCTTACGTTTCTTCCAGTTTATGCGTCGCCATCTGAAGTGGTTCGAAGAATAGACGCGCCGATCGAAGGTGCCCACAATTTCAAAACGCTTACTCTCACGGGGTTTGAACAACAGAAAGCGGTTCATAATGTATAACAAATCGTGTTTCTTCGCAGCCAGGCGCAGCGCATGCAGATGGTGGGCGATTTGATCGGCAGTGTAGAACAAATCAATGCCAGTGTTGACAGTTCTAAAAATCAGCGGCCTATCATTGCCTGCTTCAATCTGCTTTAAAATAAAACGAAACTGATAGCGACGGGTCAGTGACATATCGATTTCGATGACTTTAAAGGGCAGCTTCTTCGCCTGCCTTTTGTACAGATTATAGAACTGGGTCTTGCGGCTGCGATAGTCGTTTATGTCAGAGGCAACCAGTTTAAATAGGTGGCCATATACCTGTTTGTCTTCATAAAGATCACGCACAGTGGGGGCGCCCCCCTTAAACAAAATGGCGCTGCCCAGATCTAGCATTACCGGTTTTTGAAAACGCTTTTTCAGATTACCATATTTGCGATGCAGCACCTGGCCGCGAAACAGGGCCCGCAGAAAAATATTGTGATCATATAACCGTTTTCTGGCCGTGAACTGCATAATCACTGTCTTACCCATTCGCTTTTTATTATACCTGCGCTGGGCCCGGGCTGAACCCACCAGTTTACGGGCCCGGGCTAACACCTTAAAAAAATAGCCACTGTCTTTTTTTGCAGTAAAGAGCCTGGCCTTGCTCAGGGGCTGCAGCTGCTCAAGGGGAACTAACATCCCCAGACACAGTGCTAGAACCGTTAGGTTATTTCGAGGGGTTTCTGGGCCCGTTGTACGCATGACTGATAAAGCTTTTGACAGCCACTGGCCGGGGGCAGGCCACCGGTGGCTGACAAATAATTTCGCTGTCGCTCAAATTGGTTCGATTGGTTCGTTTTTCATTC
>CAZHLC010000983.1:0-1737 GCA_964532545.1 uncultured Leptospiraceae bacterium
AGGGCGAGGGCGATTTCTGATAATGTGCCCGGGCCACCGGGCAGTGCCAGAATGGCATCGGCGCTGCATACATTGATGAAGTTTCGTGCATCACGCATGCCGCTGAAAATGGGTATGTCTATATATTCGTTTGGGGCTGACTCGTCGCGGTTGCGCCCGGGCAAAATGCCGATGGTCAGCCCACCACTTTCTTTTGCGCCACGGGCCGCGTGTTGCATCACGCCACTCATTCCCCCGCAGAGCAGGTGACAGCCCCTTGCAGCAATTTCTTTGCCGCAGTTGTAAGCCAGAATGGCCAGCTTTTCATCTGCTGAGCCTGAGCCCATAACACCAATTATTTTCTTTTTCATTGGGTTGCTATTGGGGTGGATGTTTGAACGCTGCCCAGCAGAATTTTTTTGGCAAAAGCTGGTTTAACCTGTAAAATATGAGGTAATGAAAGACGTGGTTAAATATTATTCTACAGACAAGGTTAAGGTGAAATGGCAGCCTAAATTGTGTATTCATTCGGGTATTTGTGCCGCTGGTTTACCCGGCGTTTTCAAACCCAAAGAAAAACCGTGGATCAATGTCGAAGGGGCCGAGGCCCCGGCAGTGATCGACCAGGTGAGCCAGTGCCCTTCTGGGGCCCTATCAATTGCAGAATAGTATTTGGCATGACAGGGGGGCGCTATATATAATGCCCCTTCATGCTGAAAAAGATCTCTCATATCTTTGAGTTTCTGTTTTCTTTCGGTATATCGATGCTGGTATACCCCATTGCCTTTTCACAATTAAGCAAAATTGCGATTCTCTTATATTATGTCTCTTACCCCATAGCAGGGGCTGCAAGGCGTAGAGTTCGTGATAATATTGCGTTTGCCCTGCCCGAATTGCAGACCGAAGCTGAAAAAAGAGCCTTCGTTAAACGTAATCTGATTCATACCATTAGGGTATCGCTTGAAGTTCTGCAGGCTGGTAAGTTTGGTAAAAAGAGCTTCATGAAGAAGTATATCGTGGCTGATGAACCCGACTGGTTTCTTACCCGAACCAAGGCCTCTGTGGGTATTGAGGGCCATTTCGGCAACTGGGAGATTCCGGCGGCGTACTATGGCAATCTTGGGGTTAAAGTTACGGTTTCGGCCAAGCACCAGTCAAACCCCTATGTAGACTGGCTGTTGGCTTCACGTCGCAAGAAATACCGGGTTAAGATTGCCTATGTTGATGAATCAACCAATCTTGCCAAAGATTTGAAAAAAGGTGAGCATGCCGGGCTGGTGGCTGACCAGAACGCGGGCCCCGAGGGCATCTTTGTAGATTTTCTGGGCCGCAAGGCATCGACCTATGCGGGGCCAGCTGTTTTGACCTATCTTGCTGAGACCAGTCTTGCTGTTTATTTCTGCATATACATAGGCAAGGGTCGCTACCACATCAGCTCGAAAGAGGTTTTTCCTGAGTCTTTAAAACGCAAAGATTTTAAAAACCGCCAAGAGGCCCTGCAGATCATTACCCAGACCTGGGTCGCGGCCCTTGAAGAAATGGTGAGAAAACACCCTGAGCAATACTTCTTCGTGCACCGCCGCTGGAAGACGCGGCCCCCCGGTGAGCAGTGATTATTTCAGATCACTTAGCTTCACAAAATATTGCCCCAACACCTTTGCATCGTCATCGCGATATTCAACGGTTAGCAGGGCGTCGCTGCCTTTCCAGCGTATTTTGATCAGGCCAAAATTGTTTGTGGCAAAGGTTTTGCCAAAA
>CAZHLC010000984.1:0-1737 GCA_964532545.1 uncultured Leptospiraceae bacterium
GTCATGTATTGATTTCTGAACATGAAATCAGTACAGGGCTTATAGGCTACATGCACTTTCTGCGGCAGCGAAATAAATATGCTGTGTGCTGAAACGCGTTACTCGCAGGGCCTTGGCCCGACGACGAACAGGGTTTCAATACAGGGCATTTATGCTACACGCGTCTAAATTTGTTTCAATCTCGACCCAGCGACCTTATCGCTGGGGCTTGCCTTTACAGCGCTACCGCTACTGTAAAAGCATTAGGCGTCGGCCGGAATCGAACCGGCGATAAAGCTTTTGCAGAGCTCTGCCTTACCACTTGGCCACGACGCCAGTATTATGCAATTCAATGCGACCTGCAGGCTGAGTTTGAAAGATAGACTGTCAAGCCTTATGAGTTTCTTTCCTTAATAGCCAGAAACCATAGAAATGGGTTGTTACCAGCCAAAAAATTCTTGTGCCCAGAAGCTCGCTGTCAAAGATTTCACTGAGGTTAACACATGGCACTACAAATCAACAGCGACAGACTATGGCAAAGCTTAATGCAAATGGCAAAGATTGGCGCCACCGAGAAAGGCGGCTGCTGTCGGCTTACCCTGACAGACCTCGACAAAGAAGGGCGTGACCTTTTTGTCTCATGGTGCAAAGAAGCTGGATGTGAGATCAGCGTCGACCAGGTGGGAAATATCTATGCCCGGCGCCCGGGCAAGAATAACGATTTACCACCGGTGGTGACGGGCAGCCATTTAGATACGCAACCCACTGGGGGCAAGTTCGACGGCGTTTACGGCGTTCTGGCCGGCGTTGAGGTACTACGCACGCTCAAAGAGAACAATATCGAAACTGAAGCTCCTCTTGAGGTCTGCGTTTGGACGAACGAAGAAGGCACCCGTTTCGCCCCGGCAATGATGGGTTCAGGCACCATGGTAGGAAAGTTCACCCTTG
The DNA here is from genome assembly GCA_964532545.1 of uncultured Leptospiraceae bacterium. GTDB lineage: Bacteria > Spirochaetota > Leptospiria > Turneriellales > CAZHLC01 > CAZHLC01. The sequence goes on from CAZHLC010000984.1 coordinate 928, forward strand.
AAGAAACCCTCAACAAAACCGATGTCGACGGACTGCGTTTCGGTGATGAACTAAAGCGTATTGGTTATGCAGGCGATGTGAAAGCTGAGCCGCGCGAATTCAAAGCGTTTTTCGAAACACATATCGAACAGGGCCCCTATATGGAGAGCGAGAGAAAACAAATTGGTGTCGTCACCGGGGGGCAGGGGCAGCGCTGGTATAACGTTAAAATCATCGGGCAAGAATCGCATGCAGGCCCAACGCCCATGCACTTGCGCAAAGATGCCATGGTTTATGCTGCTAAGCTTACATCTGCCGTGAACCAGATTGCCACTGACCATCTGCCTTTTGCCTGTGGTACCGTGGGTTTTGTGCAGGTGTACCCCAATTCACGTAATACTATTCCTGGCGAGGTGAAGTTTACTATTGATTTTCGCCATCCGCAAAATGAAAAGCTCACCTCAATGGATGAAGCTATTAAGAAGGTTGTGACTGAGATCAACAACGAAGGCACTGTTAAAGTAGAGCTCGATGATTTCTGGCATTATCCGGCTGTGCATTTCGCTGAAGAATGCCAGGCAGCTGTACGCCACGGGGCAGAACAATTCAATTACAGCACAATGGAGATCGTCTCAGGAGCAGCCCATGATGCCTGTTACATTGCCGACATCGCCCCTACGGGAATGATTTTTATTCCCTGTGAGAATGGTATTAGCCATAACGAGGTTGAAAATATCGAACCAGAACAGGCCGAAGCAGGTTGCAATGTACTTCTGCATGCCATGTTGAAACAAGCTGGTTAATATTTAGTGCAGGCCCGATGCTAGTGCG
>CAZHLC010000985.1:0-1726 GCA_964532545.1 uncultured Leptospiraceae bacterium
CAAGACCACGGTATATTTTGATGATTCAGGTTGATCGCTGAGATAACATGCCGTGGTCATATTACCAGTAAGAGCAGAAAACTGTGGTTTACCATATTTCTGTTCAACAGCAGCTTGAGTCATCTGCCCCTCTTTAAAGCCTCTTACATCATTAATGTAAAAAGGAACCTTAGATTTCGACACACAACCCAGTAGAATCGTAAAGAGAAGCGAAACAAAACTGGCTGTTAAAATGAGACCTTTATGCATAGAGTTGTTATTATAATGTATCACGCTCGAGCAACAATTTTAATATAGCTCAGAGCTTCAGTGCTATGCGGCGAACTATTTATACGATTCTTTTTTTATGTTTAACAGTCACCCTCTGGCCAAAAGAAAAGACTTCGCCCTATAAATTCGAAAAAAGTACAAACCCTTCTTCGTACAAACCCCAGTATACCATGCACCTGGCAGCCCGAAAAAACAGCGGTCACCTGTGGTTAAAATGCCATCAAAAACAAATGCATATGTGGTTTCATTTTGCCAGGCCACTGACAGCCTATAGCCAATTTGAGGTCAACTTTCGTTTCGATAAAAGAGCCCGGGGTTTTCTAATGTTTGAGTATGATGAAAGAGAAGAGCTTATACCGGGGGTAAGGCTCGACTGGGTACGCCCCAAAGAAAGCAAATCAGTAGTAGCTACCTATAACACTCAAGATACTCTCAGTTTTCTGCGGCGGGCCCGGGGTCGCAAACGTCTCATCATTCAGTATCGTAACAATCTAAATGTACAGAATCTGGTTTTTAACATCAGGCAACTTGGCGCACAGGTACGCAAACTGCAGAAGCAGTGTGGCTTCAAAATCACCGAAACCGGGGCCACCCGCAAATTGCCAAAGAACGTTGATGAACTCAAAGAAGCCTTGAAGAAGGGCAAAAAATTCACCAACAAAGAGCTGCTGCAGATTCTTGAGAAATAGCTACTTGCGCTTTAGGCGCTTTTTACGCAGATACAGCACGTATTTGCTAACTTCAGCAATTTGTTCTTTGCTAAGAATGTCTTTCCAGGCGACCATGGTGGCTACCCGCGGTGAACCATTGGTTACCACTTCAACTATTGCTTTGTAATCGGCCTTGATCTGACCAAAATCTGCAGGCTTTGGGTTCAAGGCTACGGCGGCGGGGCCCTTACCGGTGCCCTCGATACCATGGCACGAGCTGCAGCTATTTTCGTAGATCTTTTTGCCAGCAGTTGTAGGTTTCACATCAGGCCGTTTATTGGTAAACAAAGGCATGTAGCGTTTGGTAGATGGGTCTGCCTTTAATTTAAAAACCTGCCAATTGCTTTGCTTCTGCTTTTCTTGTATAATTTCAACCCGGTAGAAACTCTTCTCGTAGAATAAGTACAGGTTGCTTGTGGCTCTTTTTTTATGCCAATTGCGGCTGTGCTGGTAGCGCAACCCCTGTTTTTTAATCTGAGCAATAATAGTTTTTTCGGTGAAGGCAATGTCTTTATCAATGCAGAATTGATAACTATACCCCCGGGTTTCACCAGTGAGATATGAACCTTTAAGCTGTAGAAACGCAGGTATTTTGCCCTGAGCATCGTCATTCGAATAGCATTCGCTGGTTGATTTTTCAAAGATTATTGAGGTATTTGATGAACATGAGGTGAGCTTTGTCAGCGTCACGCAGTCCTTCAACACCTCCAACTCCATGGGCAGGTTGATGTTAAACGTGCTTCTAT
>CAZHLC010000986.1:0-1722 GCA_964532545.1 uncultured Leptospiraceae bacterium
CACATTGGTAATCTCGGCCCCGATTACCGGTAGATCTAGACCATGGGCTCTAAGGGTAAAAGAAACAGGGCTGCCCACCGATAGATTGGCGTCAATTGACGGAATCAGCGGGTTCCAGTCTGGATAGCGTGAAAAGTCTGTCAGTATGCTCCATACTGTGTTGGCTGGGGCATTAATCTGGGTTTCAATACGAATCTCATTTTTCATGTTTTATTTTCCTTATTTGAACTTAAGTAAAGCTGTAATGCTCAATATTAAAAGTGCGGCTGCGCCACCACATTTCGAGGCCTGATGAAGGGCGATAAAAAGGCGCATCGCCATGTTTATCAAAATAGTAACTGTTCGACCGGGTACAGTCACTGTTATAGAACACAGTGTTCTGTTGTCTGGCCAGAATATCTTGAAAATATTCATCATGGTGCTGCTGTTTGACCTCAACCCTGGTTGCGCCCTTACGTTCTGCGGCCTTGAGGCAGCGAATGGCGTGATTTACCTGGGCTTCGATCATTGAAAACCATGAAGAGCCCGAGGCGCTGTAGGGGCCCCAGATGAGAAACATATTAGGAAATCTGGGTACGCTGGCCCCCTCATATGCCTGGTAGCGGTTTTTATCCCAGAAATCGCCCAACTCAAGATTGTCGCGGCCATAGAGTTCAAACGGTGGAGTGTTACCCTTTTCATAGACTTTGAAACCCGTGGCACAGATGAGAGCATCAATTTCTCGTTCGCTACCATCTTCAGTCGTAATAGAATTTTCATTAATCTGCACGATGGGGTTGGTTATGAGAGAAACATTGTCTTTATTATAGGTCTTCAAATATTCATTTGAAACGCTGGGCCGTTTGCAGCCAAAATCATAATTAGGGGTGAGCTTTCTACGCAGATCTGGGTCTTTTATCTGCTCTTCAAGATGTTTTTCACAGAGGCTCTGAAAAAAATCAACGAGCTGGGGTGTCTGTTTATTGTAAATGATTCCTACAACCATAACCATTTCTGTGAGAGCGGTGGTTATTTGCCGTACCGAATTCTGCAGAAAAGGCACATGCTCAAACATGAAGCGCACCGCCTCAGGTATGGCCGCATCTGGTTTGGGCAAAATCCATATTGCGGTTCGTTGGTAGACGTCGAGCTGGGCTACACGGTCAGCTATCGAAGGTACCAGCTGCACAGAAGTGGCCCCAGTGCCAATAACAGCTACTTTCTTACCAGTAAGGTCGTAGTTATGGGGCCAGCGGGCCGTGTGAATCAACTTGCCCTTGAAATTATCAATACCTTTGATATTGGGTTTTTTGGGCTGGGTAAGGCCGCCGGTCGCGGTGATGACAAAACGTGAAACCAGGGTGCGGCCATCTTTGGTATGCACCCGCCAGACATTGTGTTTTTCATCAAAAACGGCTTTATCAACTTCGACACCAAACTGCATGTTGGGGCGAATGCCATATTTATCGGTGCAGTGATTGGCGTAGTTCTGCAGTTCATGGCCCGGGGCAAACAGCCTCGACCAGTTGGGGTTCTGTTCGAATGAGAATGAATAAGTAAAAGAGGTAATATCAACGGCGATACCCGGGTATGTATTATCACGCCAGGTTCCCCCTAAATCATGGGCCTTTTCTAAGATAACAAAAGAAATACCCGCCTCTTTGAGTTTAATGCCGGCCCCAATGCCTGAGAAACCAGCGCCAACAACAATCGCCTGGTAATCAAGTTTTGGGCTTTGGCTCT
>CAZHLC010000987.1:0-1719 GCA_964532545.1 uncultured Leptospiraceae bacterium
ACCGTGTTCTGGAGCGCCCGAGCCCTGATACTGCTCTATTTGCTTTAGGCCGGGGGCTGCTCTTCTTTTTTTCTGCCGGGGGTGAGCTTTCAGCTGGTGCTGCAGGCGCACTTTCTGAGGCTTCTTCGGCGTCGGCTGGCTGTTGGTCTACCATAGCTGTTTCATTTATTTGCCCTGTGGTCATTGAGGCGGCCGGGTTCTGCGCTGATTCGCTCATTTGGTCAAAATTGGGGTGAGCCAGGGCTGCTTCTATAATGGGCTGTAAATCATCGATTTTATTTAATTCTGGCGTATTGCAAAGCCCCATTGCTTCTTTAATACGTCGGCGTTAAAACCCAATTCATTGTATTTGCTCATAGAGCAGATACACCCAGCGGTAGCCTTATTGTAAATCTTTTTTCACCATTTCATCTTGACGGGCGAGATTCAGAGTAGAAAAGCACTGCATGGCAAAGAATGTTCTGGGTACCGACTTAGAAGTCTGTAGTAATGAACCCCTCACAGGTTTTTTTCGAAATGGTTGCTGCGACACCAACGCAGATGATGTGGGCATGCATACTGTCTGTGTCAGAGTCTCTGAAGAGTTTCTAGCATACAGCAAGAGCGTGGGTAATGATCTCTCAACCCCCATGCCCCAATATATGTTTGATGGCCTGAAACATGGCGATCGCTGGTGTCTCTGCATGAGTCGCTGGGTGCAGGCCTATGAGGCCAATATGGCACCCATGGTTTTTCTTGAGGGTACCCATATTTCAGTATTAGAACATATCGATATGGATGTTCTGCGCAAATACGCCATTGTATGAGCAAGAAGATACCCCAGTTTGAAAACAGCGAAGTAGCTGAAGTCTTTGCTGGTTTTGATGATAAGGTACGCACAAAACTGCTACAATTGCGCGAGCTGATTATCAAGGCCGCAAAGAAGGCCGAGGTTGGCAGGCTTGAAGAAACACTTAAGTGGGGTGAGCCCAGTTATCTTACCCCCGAAACCGGTGCTGGCAGCACAGTTCGTATCAGCCAGAGAAAAGTTACCGATGAGTACGCAGTGTATTTTAACTGCCAGACTTCAATCATTGAACAGATTAAAAACAGGTTTGGTAAAACCTTCAGGTATGAAGGTAGCAGAGCACTGGTTTTTCACATCAAAGATAAGCTGCCCCGGGCCGAGCTCAGTGAAAGTTTGACCCTGGCGTTAACCTATCACAGACGCAAAAAATCTCACTCGTAGGTTTTACGCAGCTTTTTCAAACCTTCAAAAAACAGACCAGAGGTGCCATCAATGCGCCGTCTGACCCACCAGGCCACTGCGGTTTTCACTACGTTACCGCTGTAACCGCCATCGAAACCATCTTTATAGAAACGATTGGTATTATTTTCATACTTGAAGAACTTTTTGTTCATAAAAAAGAAATGGTCTTCGTTGTAGCCGTTTCTCACAGAACCCACCGCAAGACGGTCAAGAAGCCTGTCTTGTTGTTTTTTCATCCAGTAAGAGTTTGCTTTCAGTTTCAAATAGACCGCATAGTAGATGTCAGCCAGGGGTTTAATCTTTTTATCATAGAGTTGCTGGGTTGCCGCCCTGAACTTACTGTCTTTCTCAGCGGGTATGGCGTTGTTCACCAGCCAGCGCACGAAGGCCGGGTTGTAGTATCCGAAAGATGAAACAGAATTTAGTTTCAATTCACTCTTAGTGTGGGGCCCGTCTTTAAAAACCGCCAT
>CAZHLC010000988.1:0-1703 GCA_964532545.1 uncultured Leptospiraceae bacterium
GAGGTTCTTGCGTACATCAGCAAATCGAGTTACAAACCGCGTCTGGTTAAAGGCGAAAACCGAACCATTATCGAGCTCATTGGCACCGGCACGATCGACAAAGATGATCTTGAAAAGTTCAATTCAGTAGAGCGGGTTCACCGCATTCAGAAACCATATAAACGAATCAGCTTTGAAGGGGGCCGCGACCGTAAAAGTTTCAAGGTGGGCAATGTAACCGTGGGTGGTGATAAACTGGTAATTATGATTGGCCCCTGCGCCGTCGAGACTCTCGAACAGACTGACGCAACCGCAGCCCTGGTAGCTGATTATGAGCGCGGTAATGGTATTAATGGCTATATACTGCGGGGCGGTGCTTTTAAACCCCGAACCAGCCCCTACTCTTTTGAGGGTCTGGGTGAAGAAGGCCTGAAAATTCTGCGCCAGGTGGGTGATAAATATAAACTTCCTGTAGTAACAGAAGTCATGGGTGCTTCAGAGGTAGATACTGTGAACCGCTACACAGACATTCATCAGGTGGGTACCCGCAATTTTCAGAATTTCAGACTGCTTGATGCCCTGGGTGATGTTGATAAACCAGTTCTGCTAAAAAGAGGAATGAGCGGCTCTATTGAAGAATTTCTACTCTCGGCAGAACGTATTGTGGCCCGCGGCAACTCAAACGTGATTCTCTGCCTGCGCGGAATTCGCACTTTTAACGATGCCTATCGTAACGATGTCGATGTGGCCGATGTAGTCAGATTAAAGCAGCTTACTAACCTGCCTGTTTTCTTTGACCCCTCACACTCAACCGGTAATCGCGATGCAATCATTCCGGTTTCGATGGGGGCCATTGCCATGGGTATCGATGGTTTGCTGGTTGACCTGCACGTAAACCCCGAGAAGGCCCTCGTTGATGGTGCCCAGGCCCTCTGGCCCGCCCAGGGTGAAGCCCTGATCAAAATGGCCCAGGCTTTTAAGAGCACCCAGCTACAGAGCCGCGCTGATTACATTACCGCAGAAGAGGCCCGGAACCAGAAGTGAAATGCCAGTTCTGTCACGTAGGGCTATACCACCTCTTTGATGAAGAGGCCTTCGCCCGCTGCCCGGCCTGTGGTCTGGTTTACAATTTAGGGGCCGAGAGCACCTCGTATGAAAACGACTACTTTGAAAAAGAATACCAGAACCAGTATGGCCAAAGCTACTTAGATGATCGCCACAATATTCAGAAACGTATGTATAATCGTTTTGATACATTTTTGGATATTAGTACTTTCAAACCGCCCGGGCTTTTACTTGAAATCGGCTCGGCCGCAGGTTTTTTTCTAGAGATCGCCCAAAAGCGGGGCCTTACAGTGCAGGGCTGGGAAATTTCAAGCCTGATGTCTGATTTTGCCAATAAGCAGGGGCTCTCAACCCAGACCGGTGATTTTTTTACTCTGGCCGCCAACGAAACCCGCAGCTTTGATATTATAGCTGCCTTTTATGTGATTGAGCATTTGCCAGAGCAACAGGCTCTGTGGCAGAATCTGCAGCGCCTCTGCAAACCCGGGGGCTATCTTTTGTTAGCTCTGCCCTCAAGCTTCGGGCCCATGTTCTACCTTGATGCTGACAACTGGCAGCAGACCCACCCCAAAGACCATTACGTAGATTACAGCCCCTACTCGCTCAAACGCATTGGGCCCCAGTTCGGTTTTGAACTGCTGTTCACCACAGCTGAGGGG
>CAZHLC010000989.1:0-1694 GCA_964532545.1 uncultured Leptospiraceae bacterium
AACCAGCCCCGAGGCATTGGGCATACCCTCAAGAGCCAGACACTCTTTGATCGAGCACGGAACACCATGGTAGGGGCCAAGATTTTTCGATTTCTTTTTCAACTGTTTGTCGGCTGCCTCGGCCTCTTTGCGCGCTTCGGCGAAGCGGTCTTTCACAATGGCGTTGAGGCTGGGGTTCACCCGCATCACCTGTTCAATATGAACTTCAACAGCCTGGGCAGAGCTGATGCGCCCCCTTTTAATATCGCTGGCAATCTGCAAGCCAGAGCTGGTTAATAATTGATGGTCTGAAATCATAGATTTTTTAGAACTTCTTCACTGATGATTTTAATGCCTTCTTTTACTGTATGCTCATCTTGCGAAAAGCTTACCCTGATACATTCGTGGCGATGATGCCAGTCTTCTGCAAGGCCAGGGTAGTAGTACTCACCGGGTACCACCAGCACCTTTCTGGCTTTGAGGTGCTGGTACAGTTCTTTGGTGGGTATTTTGAGCCCTTTAAACCAGAACCATAGAAAAAAAGCACCTTCGCTTTTGTGAATACGCACCGCCTCGTGGCCCTGAAAAAACTCACGGGCCCAGGCATTGGCCTGCTCTGATTTCTGCTGATAAAAAGGTTTGATGATGTTCTGTGAAATACGCAGTATGTCATCGCTGGCAAACATGGGCTGGGCAATGGCCGGGCCAAAACTGCCGGTGGCCAGGTTCATGATGGCGTTCATTTTTTTCAGGGCGGTGGTAATCTCTTCATTGGCAATCACAATGCCGCAGCGACTGCCAGGCAAGCCCAGCTTTGAGAGGCTGAGCACCTGTATGATATTTTCATGCCAGATGAAACTGGCCTTGTCGAATACCACAGAAGGAAAGGGATTGCCATAGGCATTGTCGATCATCAGCGGAATGCCATGCTGCCCGGTTTTTTCGGCCAGGCTCAAGATGGTTTCATCAGAATAGAGATTGCCAGTGGGGTTGGTGGGCCGTGACACACAGCAGAGGGCAAACTGCTCTTGCCAGTTTATTTTTTCAAAATCAACATGATACTTGAATAGCTGGCCTTCTAGCAGTTCAATTCGCGGTTGATAGCTTTTAAACAGGTTTTCTTCGATGCCCACGTCGGCATAGCCGATGTATTCGGGCACCATGGGCAGCAGAACCTGCCCCTGGCCCTGGCCGGCAAACAGGTTAAACAGAAGAAAAAAAGAATTCTGGCTGCCGTTGGTTAACGAGATATTTTTTTCGGTGATGGGCAGGTCAAAGTTACGCTGAAAAAACTCAGCGAGAGTTTGAAGAAAACTGGCCGCCCCCTGGGGGCTGTCATAAACGCCGGCGACACTCTGCCAGCGCTGCTGGTCTTCGACCAGCTGGGCCGCCTGTGAACGAAAGGCCTCGCTCACCTCGGCAATGTGGGCCGGGTTGCCGCCCCCCAGAAACAGCATACTCTGGTCAAGATTGAGCGCCTGATCGAGGTCTTGCATTAACTGGTAAATACCAGATTTCTGGGTAAGCTTTTCACCGAAGTTCGAATAGCGTGCTGCCATACAGATTCAGTTTATTTGTCGAAACGCCCCTGCAACAAATAAATGATGAAGTCATAATAAAGAGACGATAATAAAGAGAGAAGAGCTGACAGAAATTCTATTTGACCAGTGAGTAATCAATTTAAGTTTAAAATTCTGCTAATGCGCCTGTTTTTC
>CAZHLC010000990.1:0-1690 GCA_964532545.1 uncultured Leptospiraceae bacterium
AAGGGGCCGTGAATAGGTATAGGGCAGAATACCCCGTGAGGGTAAAAACAACAATTGGCGCTCGAACAGCTGGGCCAGTTTGCCGCTGAGAAAGTCAAGCTCGGCAAACAGTCTTTTTGCCGCACGTTCTTGCGGCACCACAAACAATATAGATCTATCAATTTTGGCCGAGAGGGCCAGCAGAAGCAGCGACATGCTGGCAAAGGGCACCCCCGAAACGGTGGCTGCCTCGGCGGCAATTCTTTGTACCACCTGGTCAAGCCCGGTGTTCTCAGCCACACTGGCCGCCATGGCGGTCAGGGTTTGTGCGTTATTCTGGCTCTGCACATTTTCAACGGGCATTACCTTTCCCCGTTCGTTTTGTGAGCCAGCGCGTCAAAAACAAACTATTTTAATGTGTACACGCTGGGCGCCCCCTGAAGCATAAATTGTGGCAATTCTGTATCTCGATCACGCCGCCTCATCGCAACCAAAGCCAGCCTGGGTACGACAGGCTGTGGCCGAACATCTGGGCTCGGTACAAACCAACCCCATGCGCAGTGCCACAGAAACGAATGAACTTGAAAGCCTGAGAGAGAAGCTGCGCCAATTCTTTGCTCTAAATGCTGAGCAGAGCCTTGTTTTCTGCGCCAACTCAACCATGGCTGCCAACCTGTTTATTCTTTCGCTGGCAGAAGAGCAGCCCAGCCTGCAGATCTACTGTGATTCTTATTCACACAACTGTGTGCTGCGGCCCGCCCACCGGGTTTCAGCCGGCAAAGAGAAAATTTTAAATCATGGTGAACTTGACCAGATTGGCTCTGGCCCTTTTTTGCTCTGCCTTACTCTGGCTTCAAATGTCACCGGCGAAATTTTTACTAAGCTGCCCTGGGGTGAACTTGAAAAACTCTGTGTAACACAAAACGGCTGGTTACTGCTTGATGCAGCCCAGTTTGCTGGCAATGCAGAACTACCTGAAATGAGTTCACAGTTAAAAAAACGAACTGCCATTTTCACCTCGGGCCATAAATATCTGCTGGGGCCTGAAAGCAGTGGCCTGCTGATCTTGCCTGCTGACTTCAAGGGCCCCGCTGTGATCAGCGGTGGTACAGGCAGCGACAGCCAGAACCCCTTAATGCCGGCAGAGCTGCCATATCGTTTTGAAGCGGGTACCTACAACCTCACGGCCCTGGCCGGCCTTGCTGCTGCGATAGACCATGTTTCATATGAAGACTTTTTACAAAAGCGGCGTGCATTGAATACTGGCCTGCAACAATACCTCGAGGCTCTTGACAACTTTACCATTGTTACAGCCGAACAGAAGCACAATACCGGCATCACTCTGCTGACCCACAGAAACCTGCCCCCCTCAGAGCTGGCCTATATTCTTTATGAGAACTATAAAATAATCACCAGAGCGGGGCTTTTCTGTGCCCCCCATGCCATGCAGAAGCTGCCGGGTGATTTTGCCGCAGGCGGTGTGCGTATTTCTTTCGGCTATGATCACGACGAAAATGATCTTGATCAGCTGTGTTCGGCATTAAAAGAACTTGATGCTTTCTAAGATGAACGGGCCCACCATCATATTGTACAAACCGCAGATTCCGCCAAACACGGGTAACATCTCGCGACTTTGTGTTGGATTGAAGGCCAGCCTTGTGTTGATCAAGCCGGCCTTTAATGTTGATGAAGCCAGTGTCAAACGAGCCGG
>CAZHLC010000991.1:0-1690 GCA_964532545.1 uncultured Leptospiraceae bacterium
GAGCTCGGTATGATCTGCCCCAATGTGCCAGAGAAATACGGGCGGGCTTGGCACCGATTTTCTCTATTAATGCCATCGTAGTCGAAGAATTAGCTTATACTTCACCTCAGATTTTTTTCTGATGTTACATTCTGACTACGAAATATCTGCTGCTTCGAAAGCTTTAATGATGAGCTTCAAGCTGCGCTCAAAATCCACGACTGATTGATGGTAATACGATTATCATGCTGTCTAGCACGAAACGAACTGGCTGTGTTATAGATTTGAAGAAACAGTCAGGCTTTATCTTTTAAAGCCAGCAGATAATTTTTTCTTAATTGTAGCTTGGCTGATTCGTTAAAAATTCCCTGAAGTTTTTGAAAAGAGAAGCTGGCGTTTTGTGCTTTGGCCACTGAAACAAACTCTTCTTCGGCCAGTTCAAACAACAGACTCTGGGCATAGATGCTTTCAGTACCAATTTTTTCAATGAAGCTGCCCCGCAACATCGCAGGAACTTCAGCCCGGTTATGATGCGATACCTCTTCAAGGCTTCTGTATTGCCGGGCCGTAGAATCATATTTGATTTCAATTGGGCTACCTGCTTTCAGCTGCAGATTCGTTTTTGAATTATAGTACTGAATAATCAGATAAAACGATGGTGGCCGACCCTCAGCGGTTACGATCTTTGCATAGGCATCTAGCAGCAGCCCTTCATAGGGTTTATCTTTGCTGGTGATGGTCAGCTCAAATCTATCACTGAAGTAGGTGGTACTGTCTTTCTCTTTGATGATGTTCTGTTCAGCCGTCTGGCAGGCGACCAGGGGCAACACTGTTAAAAGAACAAGAGCGCAGCGCATTGTTTCATTGATGAAAAGGGCCTCTAATACAACAAGCGCATTTTAAATATTTGACGCAGCTATAGATTTCTGATATTGAAGCATTATGATATTGAATTTTTTGGGTAATTTCAAAGACATTGGCTTTCTGGCTGCGCGTATTATCATTGGCGCTATGTACACTCTGGTTTACGGCCTGCCCAAACTTCTGGGTGGCGTTGGTAAGTGGGCTGAGACCGGTGCCAATATGAAATATGTGGGTCTTGATTTTCTACCAGTTTTCTGGGGATTTATGGCCGCGGTGACAGAAGTATTCGGTGGCATCTTCATTGTTCTCGGCCTGTTCTTTCGCCCAACGGCTATTTTGCTGATCGTCACCATGATTGTTGCAGCGGCCAGCCATCTGGGTGAGGGCCACAATCTGATTCAAACGGGCCACGCCATCGACATGCTGGCTGTTTTTATCTTATTTCTCTTCGCCGGCCCCGGCCGCCTGAGCATTGATAATAAGTTTATTAAGAGCTAGAGCCTGAATAATAATTTGGTTGTCACATCAGACAACCAAATTAGTGCAGAGTATGCAGGTTAAGTTCTGGGGGGTGCGGGGTTCGGTGGGCTCGGCTATTCCCCACACTGAGGTTGAGGCTAAAATTCGCCGGGTATTGAGTCTGGCGAGCCCTGCCGATGTATTGACCGAAGATTCAATTGAACATTTTCTTGATACCCTGCCTTTTTCACTGAAGGGCACCTATGGGGGCAACACCACCTGCCTGCAGCTCACCACCGACGACGGCGATATCATTATTATCGATGCAGGTACCGGCCTGCGCCGCCTCGGGGCCGAGCTTATGGCCCGCGAAGAATTCAGAGGCAAG
>CAZHLC010000992.1:0-1684 GCA_964532545.1 uncultured Leptospiraceae bacterium
AGGGGTTTAAACTTTTACTTAAAATCGCATCAGTATGAAGCGTGATTACCTGGGCTCTGTCTTTTTCGAGGTGGTGGGCATATTCAAAGCTCAGCCTTGATTTGCCAGCGCCAGCTTCTCCATAGACATGTATAAAGCCTGCATATTTACCATCAAAAATGGGATTTATATATTCTGTCAGTCTGTTGAGATCTTCATCATGGCCAACATAGGCACCAGAATGAAGGCCTTCATCATGAAAATGGCCCGTGGCCGTAATCTCGTAGGTTTGAAATGCCTGGCTGCGCCCTTTGAAATTACGTTCACCTGCTTCTTTGGCTTCAACAGCCCGCTGTACTTGCTGGTAGACTTCGTGATCGGCCAGTATCTGCCCCCATTTTGCACTGACCATAAAGCGGGCTGCAAGGTTGGTGACATTGCCCAGCGCTGTATAGCTGGCTCTGGTATCTGAACCAACCAGGCCTGCATAGGCCGTACCACGGGTCAGGCCAAATTTGAGTCTATCTGCCAGCAGCTCTTTCATCTCAAGTGAAAATTCAACAGCCCGCTGGGCATTGTCTTCATAAGCAACGGGGGCGCCAAAGATCACCAGCATGGTGTTACCCTTGTCACCGAATTCAAGCGAGCTGATGTATCCACCGAAAGATTCGGCGGTTTTTAATAGCAGGCCCACTGTATCATGAAGCTCTGCAGTTGAATCGTGATCATCAATTGAAATAAAAACTGTGGTAACCTGCCTGAATTCACCGGTAATTTTTTCTTGTAACAGCCTGGCAGGTACAAATCTGGCCAGAATGGTTTCATCACGTTCTCGTTTATAGTTAGTCTCAGCCGTCGCAGAAAATTGGTGGGCCTGGGTGAGAGAAAAGTACGAGTCGTTGTCAAGAGGTTTGAGCAGAGAGCTATCGTTCAGGGCCCCATAGATTCTGACATCAAGTATTAATTCGCCGGGTTTGGCCTGGTGTTCTGCAAGGGCACAGCCATCTATGGCCTCACCTTTAAAATAGAAAGTACGCCGCGACTCATCACCGGGTATGCCCCAGTGAACTTTGCCATAAGAAAGGCCGACCTTTGCTTTGAGATCAAAACTGGCAAATTTAGTTGTAACAGTGCCTGAGGTCTTGAAAAAATCTATTATGTTCTGGCCCGCAGAAATGGCCAATTCAGGCGGCTGCTCAGGAAAAATCGCTGTAAAAGCATCGCCGGCAAAATTTGATATGAAACCGCCGTGCCGGTAAACAGCTTCAATCAGTGGGGTAAATATATCATTTAATAGATTTGATAATACTTCTGCGCCTTCTTTGCCATGGTTCATCAGCGCCTCAGTCATGGCGGTGAAACCCGAGATATCCATAAAGAGAGAGGCACCTTCAAATGAACCTTCGAACTCATTATTGCTGAACTTATCTTCGATATAGGTGGGAATATATGCTTTCATAAAAAACCGATTGCTCTTATCTTTAATTAATATGTATTGTAACAACTAAAAAAGTTACAGCACTAAAGAGAAAACTAATCAGGAAATTTAAAATGAGAGAATACCACGCGAAGAATGTAAAACAGGCCAGACTGCAGACCCACTATGCGCTGCAGCCGTTGGCCGCAGCTGCCATGGCCCATGCGGTGGCTGAACAAGATTTCAGTCACACCAGCTTGACCTATGATGAGAATACCAGGCGTTTTA
>CAZHLC010000993.1:0-1675 GCA_964532545.1 uncultured Leptospiraceae bacterium
CTCATTGCTGAATGCCCCAGGCATTCCTGAAGTTATGCGGCGAAATATCGTCAACGCGACTGTTGAAACCCTGTTTCTAACCAACCAGATACCAGAAGAAGAGGCGATTCTGGGCCGTATACCCACCATCAAAATCACCGTGCCAAATTCAAGACCTGACCGAATTCTGCTCTACCTGCACGGTGGCGGCTACAACTGGTGCTCAGCCCGCACCCATAAAAGGCTGGTGCGTGATATCTGTAAACACAGCAGTTTCACTGCATTCATACCCGATTATCGTCTGGCGCCTGAGTCGCCCTTTCCTGCGGCGGTGAACGATGCCATTGATGCCTATAAGGGTCTGCTTGAGCTGGGCTACGAGCCCAAAAACATTATTTTCGCCGGCGATTCAGCAGGCGGCGGGCTGGCCCTGGCAACTCTGCTCACCTGCAAAATTGAGAACATTGCTATGCCCAGCGCTGCAGTGCTGCTCTCTCCCTGGGCAGATTTGACAACCTCTGGGGCCAGCATGAATACCAACGAAGCTGTTGACCCCATGCTCACGCCGAAGGGCACCCGCAACTGGGCTGAAAATTATGCTGCTGGTGAAGACCTCAAACATCCCCTCATGTCGCCCATCTTTGCCGACCTTTCGGGTCTGCCCCCCATTCTAGTGCATGTAGGTGACAAAGAAATTCTTCTCGATGATTCGCGTCGTCTCAAACAAAAAGCCGATGCCGATGGTATTGATCTCAGATTAAAAATCTGGCCTGAGATGATACATGTATTTCAATTTTTTGCCGGGGTGCTGCCTCAGGCCGAACAATCGCTGGCCGAGATCGCCTCTTTCGCCCGCGAAGTAACCTCTTGAGATGAAAGACCTGGCGATCTTGACCTGCTGCGACGCTGAGGCGCAGCAGAGTATAGATGCTGAAGATCAACCTGTATTAGAACGCCTGCGAGCTAAGATCAACCTTGATTATATCGATTGGCAGGCCGATTTTAACCCGGCCCAGTATCGTAATGTGTTGATTCGAACCACCTGGAACTACTACCTCAACCTGCCAGAATTTCTGGCCCGCCTTGAAACCATCGCACAGCAGACCAACCTGATTAACCCCTTCGACACCGTTCGCTGGAACTCAGACAAAAAGTACCTGCAAGATATCGCCCAGCATTTCAAAGTTGTGCCGACTCTAAATTACGATGCCCGTAAACCGCTGCAAAGCTATTTTGAACATTTCGATTGTGAGACCCTGGTATTAAAGCCCAGAGTCTCGGCTGGCTCATACCAGACCCATGTGCTGCATAAAGAGAAGAACCAAGAAACAACGCTGCGCGCCGCAGCCTGCAGCCAGAGCCCTTTTCTCATTCAGCCCTTTCTGCCTGAGATCGCCGAGGGTGAACTTTCATTTATTTTCTTAAATGGTAAGCTCAGCCATACGGTGAATAAGGTTCCTCAAAAAGATGAATTCAGGTCTCAGCCAGAATTTGGTTCAAACCTGCAGACCATTGAGGCCGGTGCCCAACTCGAATCAAACGCAGCAGACATAGTCAGCAGATTTGCCAGCGATTGTTTTCATGCCCGGGTCGATGGGGTAATGCAGAATGGCCACTTTCTTCTGATGGAACTTGAACTCATAGAGCCCTCACTTTTTCTATTAGATGAAAATTATATCGAGGGCTATTGTGAGCA
>CAZHLC010000994.1:0-1671 GCA_964532545.1 uncultured Leptospiraceae bacterium
CAGTAACAGGGATGTTACAGGGGCTGCCGAGGCAGGGATGCCGGTAGGCAGCCCTTTTAAGATCCCCCCATATTTTGCCAGATAGGTAATTTCCTTGCAAAACCGCCTTGGCAGTGATACCCCTCCCTCACTCGTTCCTCGCAATTTTTGAAATCAGATATAAAGGTATCAAGATATCGAGCGCTGCCATGTTTATCGCATTTGGCTGCGGAGCGTTCGTTCAGGGTTCACTGCCCGGCTGGTTTAATAATATTGCTTAACGAAAAGTCGGTTAGCTGATTAATAGCCCTATGGAAGATAAGGTTTTTCTGGTAGCAAATGGTCTAGCTACTGTGGGGTGGATATTACTGGTCTTTTTACCACGGTTCAAGGTGACAGAGTGGGTTGTGCATAAAGGGCTTCTGCCACTCTGCCTCTCGGGCATTTATATTACCTACATAGTTATGACCATGGGTGAAGGTGAGGGTGGCTTTGGCACCCTTGATGGGGTCGCCAGTTTGTTTGAGAATAAAGGCGTGCTCTTGGCTGGCTGGGTTCACTACCTTGTATTTGATATGGTAGTGGGCAGTCGCATACAGAAAGACGCTGCAGGGCGGGGTATTCACCATCTGGCAACGGTTCCTTCTTTAATACTCACCTTTATGCTGGGGCCGGTTGGTTATGCCAGCTATATGGTTCTGCGCCAATTTGTTGGTAAGCGGCAAGAAAACCGCGTTCTCTAACTAACCCTCTTGATAAGAGGCCCGCTTCAACTTGATATAGTCAGAGGGTGCCATGCCCTTAAGATTCTGAAAGGCCGTATTAAATGTTGCTTTTGAGTTAAAACCAACCTGGTAGGCTACTGATAGAATGTTAGCTTCACTGTCTTCAAGCAGCATACGGGCGGCCTTCTCTACCCGAAAGTTATTAACAAACTGCCTGAAGTTGTACCCCAGATGTTTGTTCAGAAACTCTGAAAGCTGGTAAGTTTTTAAGTTGAGTTTGTCAGCAGCCTTCTTCAGGGTCAGGCCTTCTTCAAGGTAGAGTTTCTCGTTGTTCATCAGCTCAATCAGGCGCAGGTGAGTTTTCTTTAAATCAAGGTCTTGAATTTGCGATGTCTTATAGCGGGCGCTTACAATGGCATCTTCGAGATCAGAAAAGAATTCATTATAGCGCTGGCTGAAAATAAAGAAGACCACCACCAGCAGGGTTATGGTAAAAGAGCAGTAGTAGAGGTGGTCTTCTGAGCGCAGGCCGTAGACCAGCATGCCATAGATATTGATAAAGCCTATAAAGGCAAACAGACCCAGCAGCAAGCGGGCCGAGTTGGTGGTTTTCAACGATTTGAAGTTGAAAACCACTGAGCCACCACGGTAGATCAGGTAATAAAATACCATGTTGTAGAGAAAGGCCACAAAGAATAACTTATCAAAGAATGACAGCTCACCATTATGAAAATAGGCCAGCGGGTCATGGGGAAATATTTCTTCGTTAATCAACCAGAGCAGAGGTAGAAGCAGAACGCCTACGATGCCCGGTAAGAAGGTGGCCAGCTTTTTGCGGTCAATCTGGTAGTTGCTATCCATCGTTACAAAAAAGAAAAAATAACAGCTGGGGCCCAGCAGCGAGTTAATGGGTACATACAGAAAGTTCAGCCAGCGAAGTGCCATCAGCACCCCATGCATGCTGAGA
>CAZHLC010000995.1:0-1670 GCA_964532545.1 uncultured Leptospiraceae bacterium
ACTGGTTGAGGTCGTTGACGACATTCAGGGTGTAGCTGGCGCTACCCGCATGGCTAATGTGATCAATGGCGTAACCGCTGGCCCAAGCAACGGTGCTGCCCGCATCTTTGATCTGGTAAACCAGTTGCCCTCACCGGGCTCAAACAAAATGAGCTATATTATTGAGGGTGTTACCAGTGTAGCAACTCTTGTCGACATTCTCAATTTGATTACCAACCCTTCAAGGCTGGGTGACCTGATGAATGAAATGGAAGATGGGTCAACCTGGGCCGGCCAGAACGGTGCCGCTCAGACATGGCAGGTAAATGCCGACCCTGGTGCCCCCGCTGGTGCTGACACCGGCATGGCCCGCATGGTTCGACTGGTAGACCCTGCTAACAATGGCTGGCCACTGACTGGTGGTTATGCTACTGAATACGACGACCTTCTGGTTTGTCTTATTGATAATGTTACTGACATGACTAAAATGATGCGCCTTATGCAAGACGTTGACAATGCTGATGACGTAATCTTCCTCTTACGTGAACTTGAAGTACCTGGCACTGACCCGGTACCATGTCAGAATCTTGCCTTTGTGGTTGAGAACATTACTATCGCTAACGTACCGCGCATGGTTACCCTGATGAATGGCCAGCGCGAAACCGGCAACGCCGACGACGGTCTGGCCACCACCGGTGACCCCCCTAATGACTGTACCGGCCCTGGCATTGGCGATGGCCTCTGTGCACCTGCCAATGCCGACGACAGCGGCGAGCCCCAGGGTAACTACCTTGAGCGCCTTGGTGTGGTTATGACAGGCCTCAACAACGCCCAGCAGGGGCCCCAGAAGGTGACCGAGATCATCAATGGGGTAACCGATATGGATAAAATGATCGACCTGGTTTATGATGTAAGCTCGGGCAACGTACCTAACATTTCACAGATCATCAATGGCATCTACCCTGCCACCAACGCCAACCCACAAGACAATGCGGTGAACACCCTGGTTATTACCATGGAGAACATCACCGCAGGTGAAGGCTGGCGCTTAACCTGTATGATTGAAAACATCGCACCGGCCAAAATGATTACTCTGATCAATGAAACTTCAGAGAATGCGGCCCACGATACCGGCACTGGTGCCTGTACCGCCCAGGGCTTTGGTGCCCCGGCTGCAAACTGTGAAGACATGGCTGGTTACAAACTGGTTGAAATGATCAACACTGTTGACCCAACTGCTGTAACCCCAGAGTGTCTCGACAACATGGTATACATCGTCGACGAAGTTACCAACCTGAGCAACCTGGTTGATCTGGTTTCGGCTCTTGATACCATTGCTGACGCCAACAAGGCTGCTACCATCATCAACATGGTTGAAGGCGATAACGATGACACCAACAACCCAGCGTGGAGCCAGGCCCCAGGCCGTGGTGCTCTGGCTGAGATGGCCAAGATGGTGAACGTAATCGAATTTACCACTACGCTGGCTGATGTGGCAAATCTGATTGAAGATATTAACGAAGCCAATAAAATGGGTGCGCTGATTAATGGTGTAACCAACTCTTCAAACATGGTTGGTCTGGTTAATGAGGCCATTTCAGTGAGTACCATTGCTAACATGACTACTCTACTGAATAACCTTGATGGCCCCACCAATACCAATGGTAACGGCGACCAGATACCGAAGATGA
>CAZHLC010000996.1:0-1654 GCA_964532545.1 uncultured Leptospiraceae bacterium
AAATTACCGTTAATGATAAAAAGAAGCCTGTGAAAAAAAGCAGCAAGAAGAAAACGACGCCGGCAAAAACCACTAAACGAAAGACAAAAACTACGGCTAAGAAAGCCAAAACGAAAAAATGAACTTCTTAAGATTTATCTGGCGCCGCGTGTTTATTATCTTTTACCTTGGTAAAAAACACTTTCTGCGCAGCTTTCTGGCATCACTTGGTCTGTTATTATCTTTGATCATCGTGATCGGCATTCTGGGTATTCTGCGGCCGGTCAAGAACCAGCTGGTCAGTAAAGTTGAAGGAAGTCTACCCGCCGGCACCATCAGGGTCTCAAGCCGCAAGATGGCCCAGGTGGCCAACCCACTTTCGGTATTCGGCCTTGGCAAACAAGACGTGCTGCTGGGCATCAGCAGCAGGCAGTACAATACCATGAGCAAGTGGCCCAACATTGACCGCATCTTTGCTACCCAGGTGCTGCAGAAGCCGGCCCTGACCCGCATTGTCAATGATGGCAGTAATCTCAGCCGGGTGCTGGGCTCAATGCGTTTTGATCTGATGATGCAGGGGGTTGAAAAGGGTTTTATCAGAAAGTTTCTGGTCTGTATGAAAAACTTTAAAACCGGCACAGCCAGTGACGGCTCACCGCTGGTGCCCATGCTGGTGCCCCAGTCTTATGCTGAAATGCTCTATGCTTATTTTCTGGTTTCTTTTCAGTTAAACTTCAGGGTCGAAGAGCTGCTTAATAAAACCGTCGAAATGCGCCTGGGGCGCAGTATCACCGGCGCCAAAAAAGGTGAAGAAGATGTTGTGCGTGGCCGCATCTGTGGTCTGGTACCGCAGGGATATTTAAACTCGGTAGGCGTACCTCTGCCGTGGGTGAAAAAGATGCATCGCAGCTGGGGTTACCGCAGTGCCATGATTTCATATGATCAGGCCTTCATCAAGGCCACCGCCTTTAAACATGTTGATGGTTTAAAAACAAAGGTGCGTCGTATGGGGCTGGCTTCAACCACCACCAGCCAGCGTTACAAAGAACTGTTCAGCTGGCTGAACCGCCTCGATTATATTTTCTGGGGCGCAGCTATCGTGCTATTGGTGCTTACGGGTATCGCTCTGGCCAATGCCTTTATGCTGCTTTCAATCGAAAAAAAATATGAATTCGGGCTTTACCTTGTTTTTGGGGCCTCACCTCTGTTTCTCTGGGCGATGATTTTTATCGAAGGTGCCTTCTGGGGTTTCTTTCATTCAATGCTGGCTATGCTGGCTTCGAGTGCTCTGCTTGATTATCTGCAGCAGAACCTGGGGCAGATACCATTTCTAAGCAGCCTGGCTGGCAGCAAGGTTACGGGCATTCGCCTTGAGCTTGAATTTATCGAGAAGGTTTACATCATCGGCGGGGCCACCCTGTTTGCCGGGGTGGCATCGCTGCTGCCGGCCATGGTAATCATGGGCAGAAAAACTGTTAACCTGGTAAAAAAAGATTAGTACGCTTCAAGATATTCGCGTATAGCCCGGCGAATTTTTTCAACCGCAGTATCATACGACTCGGTGATTTTCAGGCCTGAAGCGTTTTTATGGCCACCGCCTTTAAACAGGCGGGCAATTGACTGCACATCGTAATCGCCAACCGAGCGCAATGAACACTTGGCCTGGCCTTCTTCG
>CAZHLC010000997.1:0-1653 GCA_964532545.1 uncultured Leptospiraceae bacterium
GAGTGTTCTGTAGCGTGCTTTTTTAGGGCCGTCAAAGCTCCAGATTTTTGCTTCAGCTGACATTACGCCCAGGCCATTGCCTTCTGACATGGCGGGTTCGTCGGCAAACTGGTTCCAGTAAACGATGCCGGTGTTCCAGCCCTTATCTATCCAGCCATGGTTGGTGAATTGACGCAGCCCATTGTGTTTTTTCTTACCGTTGAAGCTGTCTTCGGCCCAGTAGAAAATTTCATAACTGAAGTTGGGGCGACCATAGGCATCGGTCTGGTTAATGGCGTTGGCCTGCCAGCCATGTGAAAAAATCGCCGTGGCCTTGCTGGTGTCATAAAAGGCATTGCCCACACTGGCAAAATACTTCTCGCAGAGACCGAATTTACCGCAGAAATAAAGGCCATAGTCTAAATCGGGGGTACGAAACGGCACCAGAATGGGCGCAATGGGCTGGCCACTGGCGTCTTTGATTCCGCCAAAAACTGCAGTATAGTCTGAGTTTGGCTGCAATCTAATCTGGGCAATCAGCGCCACCGAATTGTCGGCATATTTCACCAGGCGGTTGTAAATGACCTGGCCATTTTTATTCACAATGTATGAATTTGATACATCGGTGCCCGCGGCATCAAAACCCAGCGGCAGACTCAGCTCGACGGGTAAATTGCCCACCGGGGCCACGGTGCCAGGGGCAATATTTGACTCAATGGCTGATTGTTCAGCACTGAGAGTCTCGCCCTCATCTAAATTGGCATTCAGGTTTTCAGGGCCCACCTTGGGGGCTAAAATCTCAGCCTCACTGTCAAAATTGCTCTGATTATAGACAGTTTGACGACCCTGCTGGGCACATTGGGCCACCAGCAGTGAGATCAGTATTAAAATTGGTAGAATCGCTCTCTTCACGCGAAATTTCCTCTCACACACCTTATTTTCAAATGTAGAGTAAGAAATTTGGGGCGGCAAAGCACGCCAAAAAGAGCCGGGTCTCTATTTGTCTTCTGAAATATCGATGTAATTTTTGCGCACCTGGGTGGGGCTATAGCCGGTGATTTTCTGAAAGGACCGGTTAAATGTGCGCAGCGAGTCAAAACCCACCTCGAGGGCGATATCGAGAATGCCCTTTTCGGCGTTTTTCAGCTTCTCGAGGGCCTGCTCAATACGTTTCTGGTTGAGATATTCTGAAATGGTCAAATTAGTCACTTTTTTGAAGGCCTTGCCCAGCCGACCCGGTGAAAGGTCGACCATCGAGGCCAGCCCCTCACGTGAGACGTCAAAATTGAAGTTTTCATCGAGATAATGAATCACCTTATCAACTGCCAACAGCATTTTGTCTGAGGGGCTTTCTTCTTTTTTCTGTAGCGAATCGAGTTTTTCACGCAGCTGGGCCACTTCGGTTTCAAGGCGGTGGGCGTGATCGAGCCTGGTTGAGATCTTATCAAATGAGGTAGCCAACAGGTTGATTTCATCGCTGCCCACCCCGACCGGTAGACCGTCTTCATCAAGTCGCTCATAAAGGCCGGCCAGAACCTGCGAAAACGGCTGGCTGAACAGGCGCATAAGAATCAGGGGCAGAACGCCAAACAGAAAAACCAGGGCACAGAGATAGACCAACAGCAGCCCGGCAATGACCTCATGCAGCCGCTCACGAAAACTGCGGTAACTGAA
>CAZHLC010000998.1:0-1650 GCA_964532545.1 uncultured Leptospiraceae bacterium
CTGCAGCTTACTTCTTCACCGGCCCAAAGGCCTTCTTCATTAACGCAATCTGTTCATCTCGATGAACCTTCGCCATACCTGCAGCAGGGCTGGCCGAGAAAGGTCTGCAGGCCTGCTGCAGAGTCAGACCGCCGTTAATTTTGCCGCGCAGACGGTCTTCAATAAAGAGCCAGGCCCCCATATTCTCGGGCTCTTCTTGCACCCAGAAAACTTCTTTGAGGTTCGGCATCTTCTTCAGGGCCTTTGCAAGCTCTTTTGCAGGAAAAGGATAGAGCTGCTCAAGTCTGATAATAGCCACGTCATCGCGTTTCTTCTCTGCCTTATATTTAACAAGATCAAAATGCACCTTGCCGGTGCAGACCAGCAGTCTTTTCACTTTATCAAAATCGGGCAGATCTTTTTCATAGAGCACTTCTTTGAAGATGCCTTTATTCAGATCAGAAATATCAGAGGCTGCCTCAGGTAGACGCAGCAGGCTCTTGGGCGACATCACAATCAGAGGCTTGCGCACCTTGCGCAGAATCTGGCGCCGCAGCAGATGAAAAATCTGCGCCGGGGTGGTGGGGTAACAGACAAAGATATTATCATCGGCGCACATTTGCAGAAAACGTTCAAGGCGGGCCGATGAGTGTTCGGGCCCCTGCCCTTCATAACCATGGGGCAGCAGCACAACCAGACCGCTCATACGGTGCCATTTCAATTCTGAACTTGAAAGAAACTGATCAAAGATAATCTGTGCACCGTTGGCAAAGTCACCGAACTGGGCCTCCCATATTACCAGGGTATGGGGGGCGCTTAGTGAAAAGCCGTATTCAAAACCCAGAACCGAAAACTCAGAAAGTGGCGAATTGATAACCTCGAGATAGCCCTGATTGCCACTGTCGATATGATTCAGGGGAATCAGCATGCTGCCATTTTTAACGTCAGTTAACACAGCATGGCGGTGTGAAAAGGTGCCACGCTGCGAGTCTTGACCGCAGAGGCGAATGTTGTGGCCATTCTGCAGAATCGAACCAAAGGCCAGGTGTTCGGCTGCACCCCAGTCGATGGCAATTTTACCCTCATACATGCGGGCTCTGCTCTCTAGCAGCTTCGCCAGTTTCGGGTGGGGATTAAAACCTTCGGGTAGGGTGGTAAGAGCCTTGCTAACTTCAGAAATCTGCTTCTTGAGCAGCTTAGTTGCGGGCTCAGAATCAAGTTCTTGTTTGTAGTTGGCCCAGTCACCCTTCATGGTGTCGACCTTCATGTGCACATTCTTTTCATGAGCACGTTTAAATGACTCTTCAAGGCCGGCACTGGCGCCGTTCTTGACAAAATCGAGATCTTCTTGTGTGATATCGTCGTGGGTCAGCAGCTCTTTTTCATAGAGCTCAACAGTACGGGGGTGCTTGCGAATGACGTCATACATCTGCGGCTGGGTAAAGGCCGGCTCATCCATCTCGTTGTGGCCATAGCGCCGGTATGAAATCAGATCAATGATAACATCTTTTTTAAAGCGTGCCCGGTATTCCATGGCCAGCTTCATCACCCGCCAGCATGCCTGAGGGTCATCGCCATTTACATGAAAAATAGGAATCTGAAAGCCCTTGGCAAGGTCTGTAGCATACAGGGTCGAGCGAGACTCATTAGGCACCGTGGTAAAACCAATCT
>CAZHLC010000999.1:0-1643 GCA_964532545.1 uncultured Leptospiraceae bacterium
AGTCTGTATGGTTCGCGAACCCCAGTTAAAAATACCCCCATTGATATCGAGTTGGCCGACGGTTAGACGGTCGGTGCCACCACCTGCGTTCAGGGTGCCTGCATCAAGAGTTAGCACATTAGCCCGGCGCTCGCCAAGGGAACTGCTTGAAAAAGAAGTGCTGCCACCTGCAATGGTGAGATTGGTGCCTTGCAGGTTGAAGCGATTAATCGTTCTTGATAGATTGTTTATGGTTACCGAATCAAGGCTAGAGACTACCGATGCATTGATATCTACGATTGCTGAGCCGGTACCATTAATGGTGTCGTCTAATACCAGGCCCGCGCCGCTTATGTTATTCGTTGCCCCATCGAAAACAAAATTGCGAGCAACGGTGACTGTTGTACCTGCCGTTGCCGAATAATCACCATTACGAACTTGAAAGCTGCCTGCCTGTATGCCGCCCAGCCCTATGGGTGCCCCATAGCTGCAGGTACCGGCAAAGTTGCGTACGCTTAGAGTACGATTGTTGTTGATGCGAAAATCGGCGTTATCAAAAAACAGGCCATTGATTTGAAAGCTGGCGTTCTGTATGATAGGCATACCCAATGGGCCTGAACCGGTGGCGCTTACACAATCACCAGCGCCAGGCACACCAGGGTCGCCCACCCAGTTTGCGGCCTCGCTCCAAAGTGGGTTATTGTCGCCATCATAGCGAAACTCGGCGGCGCTCAAGCTACTAACAGAAACAATTATAATTATTATTAGCTTTCGAAGGTGAAAGCTCATTTGAATGGCCAAGCACGTATTGCTGCCTGAGACTCATGGTTTCTAAGATTGCTACCCCGAATATTCATCTCAATGTCGAGCCACTTGCCGAGGCTCTAATATCCCCAAAAAAGAGAGGCTTTTTTATCAATGTACTTGATTCACCTCTCAAACGTATAATGTAGAAAAAGGCGCGCTGGGTGCCAAATTTAATGAGGTAAGACGAATTAAATCGCGGTTTTTTGACATTATTTACCTAACACCCTTACGAACGAATACTTTTTTAAAATGCTGGGCTGAGCCCTGCCTCAGGTGCACATAGTAGATGCCAAACTTAACCTTTTCGCCCTTGTTGGTATCACCAAACCAGCGTATCTGATTCACAGGGTTTGCGGTACTTACGTTACCAAAATCTTTGATGAGTTTGCCGGTAAGAGAATAGATCTTAATTGAAGTTGAAGAGCCGTCACCAGCCTGGTAGAGAATCAATGCGAATTCACCGTTGTTAAAATCGGGATAATTATTTCGCACCTCAAGCTCTTGAGCCAGCTCGCGGGCGACTGCGACGCCTGTAGCGCTTAAAGTATTTGCGGCAAAGGTACCCTGGGGCTGAATTGCAAGTGATAATTCAGTTGATGAGGGTGCTATGGTTGTTACATCAACAGCGATAAAGAATTCTCTACTTGCGCCATTAGCAATGGTTATCGGTGAAATACTAATGATGCCAGCGGCGCCACTACCCAGCTGGTTAAGAGAGTCATCAAGTATATAGTACTTTGATATCTCGGTTCCGCCGCTGAGCGGAGAAACATTGAAGCTTTGCAGGTCAATATTACTGCTGCCAGGTGTGGTATTTTGCAGATCTATTTTGCATATGGGCACATGGACAGAACGCG
>CAZHLC010001000.1:0-1641 GCA_964532545.1 uncultured Leptospiraceae bacterium
GGGGATTTATCTTCGGGGTCTACGACGTACTCGATGAAGTACTGCTGCCCAGCCTGATGACTCAAAACGCTGCGGGTATTCTGATACTTTATCTTCTTTTACTGGGTGCACTCATGGGCATCTGGTCACGCACAGGCGCAGCCCAGGCCTTTGCTGAATATGTTACCTATAAGTTTGTCAGAGGCCCCATCAGCGCCAAGCTGGTTGCCTGGCTTCTAGGGGTGCTGTTCTTTCAGGGGGGTACCGTGAGTACAGTGCTGGTAGGCACTACCGTAAAACCCATCGCAGATAAAGAGAAAATCAGCCACGAAGAGTTGTCATTTATTGTTGATTCAACGGCCTCACCCATTGCGGTACTGCTGGCCTTCAACGCCTGGCCTGGTTATCTGCAGGCCTTCATGTTTGTATCGGGTGCGGCCTTTCTGGCAACCGAACAAAACCGGCTGGCTTTTTTCTTTAAAAGTGTACCCTTCAGTTTTTATGCCGTCTTTGCGGTGTTAACAACTTTTCTTCTGAGTATAGAAAAGCTGCCTTTTTATGGCAAACAAATGAAAAAGGCCATGCAGCGGGCCCGCGAAACAGGTAAGCTCGATGCCGATGGCTCAGAACCTCTCAGTGCCAAAGAACTTGAAGTGAGTCATGTGCCCGAGGGCTACACACCTCATATTTCTGATTTCTGGTTGCCTCTGGTTATTCTCATCGCTATTGCCATGGCGACCTTCATGACGTATGGTTCGCCCAAAGTACGCTGGGCCTTTGGGGCCGCAGTTTTGATTGCCGCTTTAATGGCCCTGTTGCGGGGCATGTCACTGCACCATCTGGTTGCAGGCATAGGCGATGGTCTCAAAGGGGTTGTGCTGGGTTCGGTGGTGCTGCTCTTTGCCATAACTATTGGCTCAGTGTCACAGCAGGTGGGTGCTGGTACCTACCTGGTTGAATTGCTGGGTGATGAACTGCCCTACTACATTCTACCAGTGGTTCTGCAGCTCTTAACCATTATAATCGCTTTTTCAACGGGCACAAGTTGGGGAACCTTTGCGGTTTCGCTACCCCTGGCCATGCCACTGGCATGGGCGGTTGCGGGCTCGCAGGGGCTGGCCAACCCAGAATTTTTTATGATTATCTGTTTCGCTGCGGTTCTTAACGGCAGTGTTTTTGGTGACCAGTGCTCGCCAATTTCAGACACCACGGTTCTCAGCTCAATGTGCACTGGCTGCGACTTGATGGATCATGTGAAGACCCAGATGCCCCTGGCCATTGTTTCTGCCACCCTCGCCGCCCTGGGGTGGACGGCTTGCGTACTTCTATTTGCATGAATCTAATAGCACAAACTGGTTGACGCAAAGTTTGGGTATTCTTTATTTTGCACCTTCATGCCATTCTACAAAAGATTTTTTGGGTTTTTTCTCTGGTTATACTATGCCATACTGATGTTACCATTCACCCTTGCTGAGGCCGTTTCAGTGATTGTGCTGTCACTTTTTATTCCCAAAGGCTATGGTAGCTTCATGCATGTCTTTCCGAAAACGTGGGGCTGGGTGGCGGTTCGCCTGCTGTTTATCAGAGTGAAGGTGCTAGGCAAAGAAAACCTTACCGAGGGCGCAGGTGCCGTGGTGATCAGCAATCACCAGTCGCTTTATG
>CAZHLC010001001.1:0-1641 GCA_964532545.1 uncultured Leptospiraceae bacterium
TTCACGGTTTTTAGGAAACAGCTCAAGTATGGCCAGAAAATACTGCCTGGCCTTTTTAAAATTTTTGCCACGATATTCTCTAATACCCAGAGCTTTGAGAGTTTCGACCAGTTCAAAGTAAGGTGACTCAGCACTCACCTTTTCTTCTTCAGCCCGGGCCAGATATTCAGTAGCCTTTCGTAGCAGCTCTTCGGCCTGCTTCTGGGTTTCTACCTGATTGTAAGCCTTGGCAATGACTACCACCTGATTAAAAAAAGCTACGGCTTTATCAAACTCTCCGCTGCGAATGGCCACAAGACCTTTACGAAAATTATTTTCGAGTTCTTTCTGCTGTTTACGAAACTTCTGCTCGGCCCGTTTCTTTTTGGCTAATGCTGATTTTTCTATGAGCTTCTGCCATTCGGTAAGTGAGGGTAAAACATTTGAACCCTGTTCAAACTGTTCAATGGCCTCAGCGTATTTGCCGATTTTGTGAAACTTCTCACCCGACTTAAGGTATTCGCTGGCCAGCTGCTTTTTTTCATTCTCTGACCTTTCACGGGCGACCGCATCAGTAAGGCGCTGCTTCTCACGTAAAGCTTCTGCGTTTGACCCGTCATATTTTAAAATTTCATCATAAACAGCAATAGCCAGAATATATTTGTTCTGGCCCGTATATTTCTGTGCTTTTAGAAAAAGGTCGCGCAGCTTATCTTGATAGAGCTGGGCCTTATGCCTTTTTTTAGCCTCATGATAACCCTCTGCAGCCTCAGCTGAACGGGGGGCCAGCGACAGACAGCGTGCAAACAGATTGAGCGCTTGTTCGTTTTCATTGCGGTCAAGATGGTCTTGTGCCAGCTTTAGAGTGCGTTTAAACAATTCAATCTGCGGTTGTTTGAGATGTTCAAAGGGCCGGGCCGCATCTTTTTTCTGCCTGATCTGGCTGCGCAACGGCCCACTCTGCTGGTTATGGGGCGCGATTTTTTCAGCCTCATCGAGTGCGGCCAGAGCCTGATTGTAGCGCCCCTGCTCAGAAAGCTTCTTTGCCCGGTCGATCAACACCAGCGACTTGAGATGTTTGCCAAAGGCCTCGGCATAGAAGGCATTGCTCTCAGCGTCATCAGCCTTCAGCCTGAGAACCTCTTGAAAAAGATTCATGGCTTTTTTATATCTTTTTTGATAGAAAAGACTGATGGCTTCTGCTTTCTGTTTGTCTACTTTTGATTCTTGGGCCTGCAGCGCAAAGATTGATGCTAAAGAGAATATTAAAAGGTATTTATAGAGAGCTGGCATAGCCTCACAGCTCTACCATGGCTTCTCTTGCCTGCTGCAGATTTTTGGGCATTTTAAATGCAACATTTTCTTTTTTCACGGTAACTTCTGATACCTTTTCAAAACCATGTTTTTCGCGCAGAAAGGCTAACAGGTCTTGAACAAGTAACTCTGGGGCTGAGGCCCCCGACGTAATGCCAACTTTTGCTGCATTGGCTACATATTCGTCTTTCACATCGGCAGACTGGTCGACCAGATAAGCGCGGGTACCCAGCTGCTGGGCCAGTTCTTTTAATCTGGTTGAGTTCGATGAGTTTTTTGAGCCAACAACCAGCATTACATCAACGACAGGGGCAATCTGGGCCACGGCTTCTTGCCGGTTGGTAGTGG
>CAZHLC010001002.1:0-1639 GCA_964532545.1 uncultured Leptospiraceae bacterium
TTTATCGTTTATGTTAGAAGCCCAGGTCTTATTTCTGCAGCTCTGCTTGGGCTGACCAGTCTTGCCTTTGCCATCTACATCGTGGCCCGCACGCACCTTAAGCAACTTGTGTTCAATGAGCCCATGGTCTGGCTCTACCTTGAGCTCTTGTCGATCTACCTCTTGCCGTTTTTTCTGCTACAGTTTTACAACAAGGTGGCCCGCAACAGTTCAAAGGTGCTGGCATATTTTGCGTGGTTTTATGTTGCTTTTACTTTACTTGTATTCACTTTATCTCTCGGCTTCAACGTCTTAATAACTGATTCAATTCTGCCCTTTCAGCTGGCAGCCCTGCTGACCATTGCCACTGCCATGTGGGTTATTCTGCAACACGCCAGAGAGAGAGACCCCAGTGCCCGTATTTTATTATTTGGCTTCATCTTCATGGGCTTTTTCTTCATACATGATATTCTGGTTGAAATTCGTTTTTTTAATCATTGGCACAATCTGACTCAGTGGGGTGCACTGGGCTTTACTATAAGCCTTTTTGTCATCATGTTCAATGACTATATTGACACCCAGCAGCTGATGGTGCAATACCGCGAAGCTAACCGGGCCAAATCAGAGCTCTTGGCCACCATGGGCCATGAGCTGCGCACCCCCCTGAATATCATTCAGGGCTCGACCCAGGTTCTGCTTGAAACTGAACTATCTGAGAAACAACAACAATATCTGCAGATGTCATATAAGGCCGGTGATAATCTGCTGTTTCTGATTAACAATATTCTTGAAGCAGCCCGTTTAGACAGCAAGAACCTGCCTATACACCGCGAAACCTTCAGCCTCAATGAAATGATCAAGCATGCCAGCGAAATGACCCGGGCAGCGCTTCACAAGAAAAACGTCGAGTTCAAGCTCATTGTTGATGCGGGGCTGCCCGAGACAATCAGCACTGATCGAAATAAGCTTGAGCGTATTCTGTTGAACCTGCTTGATAATGCAGCCAAGTTCACTGACCAGGGTGTGGTCATTTTACATGCCCAGATGGCCCCCACGAATACAAGAATTCTGCAGTTCTTTGTGCATGACAGTGGCCAGGGCATTGCCCTTGAGAATCTTGATAACATGTTTGCGGCATTCACGCAAGAAGACAGTTCAATGACACGTAAGTTCGGGGGCTCGGGGCTGGGGCTTTATATTTCGCGTAAGCTGGCCCAGTTACTGGGGGGCTCGCTTATACTTAAAAGCAGGCCAGGCCGGGGAACGTCGGCGAAACTGTCTCTGCCCCTGGTGAGACTATTTTCTTGACAGAAGATAAAAACAGCACATAAACACCCATGCGTATACTTTTATTGCTGTTGTTACCTGCAGCCCTGCTGGCAGAACCATTGCCACCCTATGTGCTTATTGGTAATGGCAAGCTGATCTGTAATATTTCTTCAACCAAAAACGGCATTCAAAAACTTACCCTGAGAAAGGGCTCTGGGGTCAGCTTCGATATCTCGGTAACCCCGATTATCGACGGGGTTATCAGTTTGAAAAAAAGCAAAAAGATGAATTATCGTTTTACTTCACGCCTTTTTAAGACGAAGAACTTTGCGGTAACCGGCTTTGGCCCGGTAAAACTGCTCGACCTTAAAACCAAAGTATCTGTTAACAC
>CAZHLC010001003.1:0-1637 GCA_964532545.1 uncultured Leptospiraceae bacterium
GATGATCTGAAAAAGCTTGATGATAATACCCGCAGCAGTCAGGTAAATGCCCTGCGAGAAAAGTATTTTGGCAAAGAAGGTGCCCGTCGCATGGCCGAAGTCGATGTGCTGCTGGCCAAGCAGAAGGCCAATATCTCTGCCTATGAGCAGGCCGAAAAAAACTTTCTCAGCAACCAGGCTGCTGGCCTCAGCGAAGCTGAAAAGCAGCAGAAACTGGCTGAGTTAAGAGTGCAACATATGGGCAAAGAAGAGGCCGCAGCCTACGAACGTCGCCGAAAATACCGTGAATTCATGCAGAAAAAAAATAAGAAATAGGTTTGATTCATGCCCGTTGTAACGAACCAAATTGACCACCCCATGACGGTTGTGGTGGCGGCCCACCAGTACCGCCTTGAGAATATCGATGATTTTCCTTCGATGCAGAACGAGAAGACTCTTTTAACAGTTCAAGAGGGCGATGTGCTGAAGGTTGAGCGCATCGTTGATGTGCTTGAAGACCTGCCGCAGATTCTGCGCGATGCTCTGCCCCAGGCTGCCAAAACATTTGTTGAGCACCTGAGTTTTGACCGGGCGGCAGGCCGCGAAGACTTCGATATGCATGTCGAGAATAAACCCGATAAGTTTTCAATTCGGGGAAGTATTCAATACAGAGAAATCAGTGAAAATCTGACTGAAAGAACTGTTAACTTTGAGGTGAACATCAACTATCTGTTTTTTGGTGCCCTCAAGGGCGCTGTTGAAGCCTCGTATGTAAAAGGGCTCAATAGTGAAGTTGAAGATATCAGCCGGGTAATCGAAAGCGGAACTGTACAGATCTAGACAAGCAGCTTCTCAAGATCATCAGGTATCAGCTCAATGTTGTCAGTGATGGCGGGCGGCAGGTAGGGCATTTCACTGTCTTTCCATAACCATGAGCCCAGTACATTGATGATCGGGGCCTTCTCACCCTGCAGGGCCAGCTTGAAGGCCTCTTTGATATCGTCGGGTTCAGTGGGCCTGAATGGTTTGCCAGCGGCATGCTGTTTATAGCTGTCTTCTTCAAAGCGATAGTTCTTTTCATAAAAGAACTCGCTGAACTTTTTGCCTGAACTCTTCCAGTTATCAAAGAGTTCGGGGCGAAAACTTTTGTCTTTCATTAAACGTCGCTGAACCAACAGGGCGATGCCACGCACTGAGCTGCTGTGAAACATACCAATGCGCAACAGCTGCACTTTTTCAGGGTACTTGACTGCAATTTGCTCCATCGCTATTTTGGTGAAAGTCATGGCGCCGTAGACTTCAAGCAGTGGTTGCATGGTAATGAAGCCAGAGAGGGCGATGCCCTTCTTTGGCTGTAGAGTTTTAACCATGCGTAAGAAGGGGCGAAAGCAGTAATCGAGGCTTTCTTCTACCTGTGCCAGGGTGGCATCGCGGGCCGAAATGCCCACCATACCCCGCGCCGGAATATAAATCACATAATCAATATCTTTAACTGCCTCATGATTCAGAATCTTATCGGTAGCACTGGCTTCTTCAAGGGCCACTTCACCAATGGTGATATCGGCCCCTTTAACCTCGGCGTCGCGCGAGCTGGTGCTGATTACTGTGTTATTTTGATTGAGTTCTTTAATGGCGTTAATGGCACATTGGCCCGATAC
>CAZHLC010001004.1:0-1636 GCA_964532545.1 uncultured Leptospiraceae bacterium
TGTCAAAAAGACGTTTTATTCAGGGTTTTAGTTTTCAAACTCTGGCTGGCAATTCTGTCAGCCGCAAGCATGGCTCTCTGGGCCCAGAACAAAATTTCAGATATACGCTACCGCGAAGCAGTGGTAAACCAGGTGATCAACTTAAGAGGAAAGAACATCAGGCGATTAAATTCGCAAAAATTGAAAAAAAGCCAGGTCGCCATTCGGGTCAACTATCAGAAGCTGCAGCTTGACCCCACCGATCTTGCTAAGTACCAGCACCTGACCCGAAATCAGGTGATACGCATTGACTACGTTACTCACCGCTGTGCTAATGATGTTATGACGGTCAATCAGGCGGTTGATCGCCAGCGGGTCGAGGCTCTGTATGTTTTTAATAAAGCACTGTTTAAAGACCGCAAGATCAAATGGGGGCGTCTGGTACAGGTGGGCTGCGCCTTTGACTACCAGGCTCTCAAGTGGTTTCATGGTTTTATTATATCGATGAAAGAGTTGCCTGAAGGCACGCAGAACTTTAACCAGGTGCGCCTGCAGCATGCCCTGGCCCATCAATACGATGAAGGTGACTATACCAAAGAGGCCCGGGCATTTAATTCTGCTAAATCACCGAAGCCACCCAGTAAATTTCGAAAGGGCCGGGTCAGCAAAACCAAATTCAGGCGCAGTTGGTTTAAGAAAACCCCTGACGGATATACCATAAGCTTTCCTGCGAAGGGTATGCTGCCGGTACCGGTGATCTGTGCAGGCGTTTTGCAGATCAGCGGGGGCTTTAACAGTCATGAATACTATGGAATCAAGCCCACAACTGGCAAAAATCTCTGGTCGGTCAGACTCAGTGATAATGGGCCATCGAGTGCAGCCTGTGAAAACGGTATCGTGGTGTTTAATACTGAATCATGTACCATCTTTGCGCTCAATGCCAAGAGTGGCAAACATGTCTGGTCTTACTGGCTGGGCGACCCCTTGATGAGCACGCCGGCCAGTGGGGGTGGTTTAACCTATGCTGTGTATCCCTCGGCAACTTTCGGCCATGGCAATGGGCAGGTGAACCCCACCCATGTGCTGGCTGCCTTCAATGTGAAAAATGGTCAGATTATGTGGCAGAGATGGATAGATGCCGATGCCATACAGGCCCCGGTTTATGTGGGGGGAAAGGTTTACACATCTTCACTGAACGGCATCTTATATGAGTTCAACGCAAAAAGCGGCAGCATTAACAAAGCAACCAGGGGGCGCCTTTCGTCAGCCCCTACCTTGAACAAAGACCGGCAGGTCTATTACAGCCGCAGGGTTGATAAAAAAGGTGATAAGCTCAGCGCTGAAGCCCTGAGTTTTGCCGGGCAGGCTTATGATGACTCTGCCCAGGCGGCTGCCTATATTGACTATGAAAGCCAGAACAAAACAGCCTATGCCAAAGAGGCTCACAGGCTTGATTCAAGAAACGGTTTTCACAGTGGCCCCCCGGGGGTGGCCCATGCTGAGGCCTCTTATGTTCACCTTGGTCTCAAACGGGTTTCGGCCGTGCAGGCCTTCAGTGGCTCTCGGCCGGTGCCCTTTGAAGATAAGTTGCTTGTAACCCGGGGCGATAAGGTGGTCGCCTATGATGCCGATGATAAAGACAAAGAATGGGAAATTA
>CAZHLC010001005.1:0-1631 GCA_964532545.1 uncultured Leptospiraceae bacterium
ATATCATTGGCATTGTGGTGAATATTGTTCTGCCTCTGCTTGTCTTCTTTGTGCTCTATAAGACCTCAGCCCCCAAGAGGTTGAACTACAAATCTTATTTCTACGGGGCAGCCGTAGCCGCGTTTTTCTGGTTCGTGGCAAAGATTGGCTTTGGCCTTTATATCGCAACCATCACTGACTACTCATTATTTTTCGGGGCCCTTGCTATTCTGGCCAGAATATCGGTCTGGGTGTTCTACAGTGCTGTGATCTTTATTGTGGGTGCCGAAGTGGCCTGGCTGATTGAAAGGCAGACTTATGAACTCGACGAAACAGTTGAGACCATCGATTAAATATTTTCTTTAAACAGTTTTATTCTTTTCAGCATTTGACCCGCCAGCTCTGGCTTTTCTTTGATGAGGTTGTTCTGCTCATAAGCATCTTTTTTTAAGTCAAACAATTGTGAGCGGTTGTAGGTGAAGTTATGAATAAACTTGTAGTTATCATCAACCATGCCCACGTACATGCGAGAAAAGGCCGTAAAAAAATACACACTCTGCTGTAAATGACCTGAAACAAGGCTGGTACCTCTGAATTCGGGGTCGGCCTCAAAGCCCAGAATATCGATGACTGTTGAGGGCAGATCAACATGACTTGAAGGAAAGTCATAGTTCACCCTCTGGCGAAACAGCCTGGGGTTTACGAGCATGGCCATTGAGTGCACGTTTTCATCGTAAACGTAAAGCGAGTGTATGTAGTTACCGGGGTGCTCGTAAAAAGCCTCGCCGTGATCTGAGTGCAGCACAAACAGAGTATCATCGGCCCGGTTCAGTTTTACCAGTAGATCGTAAACGGCCCCCAGAACTTTGTCGGCGTAGCTCAGTGAGTTAAGATATCTCTGCCTGCTGGTGATGCCTGGCAGTGGCGGTGTGTAATGATCAGGAAAAGTGTAGGGGTGATGGGGATAGACAGTGTTCAGATGCAGAAAAAACCGCTGGTCGGTATTTGACTGCAGAAACTTCTCTAACATGGGCACGAGCACCATATCATCAACTGAACCATGGGCCCGGTAGCGGGGGTAGAGTTTTCTGATATGATGCCTTTCAACAATGGTATCATAGGTAGCTTTGATTATTTTTCTCTGCAGATAGGTGCCACCATTGCCAGTGTACCAGAAGTCTGCACTGAAACCCTTCTCTTTGAAGAAGGTGGCGATACTTTTTTGCGTGCGGGCAAAACGGTAGAACTGACGCCACTTGCGGGTCTGGGGGGGATACTTGCCGGTGATCAATGAGTAGATGGCTTTCATAGAGGCCGGCGCGCTGGCATAGTGACGATTAAAGACCATGGCGTTTTGTGAAAGTCTGGCAATGTTGGGGGTTATCTGGTTCTGCGGCTCAAGTGAGATCTGACGCATGGCCCCAGATTCAAGGGTGTAATAGATTACGTTCAGCTTCTGTCGTTCATAGTGGGGCAAACCCAGGGGGGTGCGGGCAATATAATTATCAGGCCTCAGAAGGCTCGATTTGTCTATGGTCGACTTCTGTTTCTGAACGATGGCCCTGCTTTTATCAAGGGCCTCTTTCATAACCTGCAACAGGCTGTTCTTTTCAAGGGCATGCAGGTCTACTTTTTTGGGTGGGCGGGCATCA
>CAZHLC010001006.1:0-1630 GCA_964532545.1 uncultured Leptospiraceae bacterium
TCATCTTCGAGTTTCAGTGATTCTTTGAGCAGATCAAGAATGTCATCGGCAATTTCTGGCACGGTTTCAAGGCGCACGGCATGGCCTTTTTCACGCTGGCGTAATTCGCGCTGAATGGTGGCCAGTAGGTCATCAACTTCATCTTCTTCGATGATCAGGTCAGAATCGCGGGTAATCTTGAAAGGAAAGATTTCTTCAATGATATATCCCGGAAAAAGATCTTTGATAAAAGAGCTGATCACCTCATGTAGCCACAGGTAACGGTGGTTCTCATCGGTTGCCCCGGGTACCAGATACAGGCGTGGTATCGACTGGGGAACCTGTACCATGGCATAAAGATGGTTCTTGGTCTGCTTGGGTCTGCGCAGCTTGACCGCCAGATTAAGTGAACGATTGGCCAACCGGGGAAAGGGCCGCGAGGTATCAATGGCCAGTGGTGTAAGAATAGGGTAGATTTCTTCTTGAAAATATTTTGAAACCGCTGCTTTTTCAATGCGGTTGAGTTCAGCCATGGTAATAAATGTTACGTTCTTGCCGGCCAGCTCGGGCAAGATGGTGTCATTAACCACCCGGTAGATCTCTTTATAGTAGCTCAGCAGATGTATATGAATCTTACGCAGCTGTTCTTGCGAAGTAAACCCCTCGGGCGTGCGGTCTTCAATTTTGTTGGCCAGCTTCTGTTTCAGGCCGGCCACCCTCACCATAAAGAACTCGTCGAGATTGTTTTCACAGATCATGGCAAAACGAATTCTTTCAAGCAGGGGGTTGGTTTTGTCTCTGGCCTCTTCAAGAACCCGGTCATTAAACGAGAGCCATGACAGCTCGCGGTTGGTATAAAGAGAGGGGTGGTCTAACTTGATTTTGCTTGAGGTCGGCTGGCTTCTGGGCGCTGGCTGTGACATACGCCAGATTGGCTATAACCCGCAGCAGGCAAACCGATTTTTGCCGGTAAAAGTCTTGACACTCTGCGTTCTCTGAAGTACGCCCGGCAAGATGGCCAGAATACTGTTAGTTGATGATGCTTCTTTTATGAAGCTGGTTGAAAAAGAAATTCTAGAGAAAAATGGTCATACGATTATTGCTGAGGCTGCTAATGGGCAAGAGGCCATTGAGCGCTATGATGAACACAAACCAGACGTGGTAATTATGGATATAAAAATGCCCGAGGTAAATGGTATCGAAGCTCTGTTGAAAATAAAAGAAAATGACCCCGAGGCCCGGGTCATCATGGTATCAGCTCTTGGCGAGCCACGGTTTATCAAAAAAGCAATCGAACTGGGTGCCGCAGACTTTGTGGTAAAACCCTTCAAGCGTGAGCGCATTGTAGAAGCTATCGAAAAAGTAGTTAACCAGTAAACATGCAGCGTTGTCTGGTATTCTTTCTGATCTCTGTACCTGTTTTCGCGGTATCTGAAAAGCGAACCTTTGCTGGTAAGCTGATTTATCCCAAAAGTTATGAGCTGCGAATTTACCCTGCAGAAAGCAGCTTGCCCAAACAGAAAAACTACGTGGCCGGCATTATCAATTCGGTTATGATCGACCAGCTGCGGGTGGTGCGTAAGGTGCAGGTAAAAGACCCCCAGCCTCTGAAGATTCTCTACCCTTACCCCCGCTTGCAGAAAGAAGGCAA
>CAZHLC010001007.1:0-1630 GCA_964532545.1 uncultured Leptospiraceae bacterium
CGCCCAGCCCCACCCACGTCATGCAGGCAGAGAACCAGCGCCTCACCGGCCGGTGGGCGCTGCTGTACTTTTTCTTCGCAGGCAGTTGCTGCCAGCACCCACAGTATTATGATTGAAAAGACCTTTCTGCTCTGCACACTAACCTCAGCTACCGTGAACGAAATTAAAACCGTGCATATACGTAAACTTCGTTTTGAAGAAGCCAGGCGCAAACTTCTGGCAGAAATTGAAAGTGCCTTTGTTAATGGCGTAAGCCTGCTCGAGGTGGTTCACGGGGTGGGAACCTACACTTTGCGTAGAATGGTTGAAACCGAAGTCGAAAAACTCGACTATGTACGTGTCAGAGACAACGATTTTAATGCTAACCCTGGCACCCTGAAACTTGAGATTTTGCTGCCAGAGCAGAGTATTTTGAAAGACTACTTCTAGCCCCGCTCTTTATACCAATTCTGCGCATGGGCCAGAGCTTTAACAATATAGTCTGTTTCAATATTTACCCGCATACCCGGGTCATACTCAGTAATATTAGTCTTTTTCAGGGTCTCAGGAATAATCTGCACCATAAACTCATTACCCTCAGTTTTCTGAATAGTTAAACTGATGCCATTGAGCGTCACCGACCCCTTGGGAACAATAAAGGCCGACTCATACTCGCAGAAAACATTCCAGTGGTTGTCGTCTTTTTCAAGGCGGGTTACGGTGCCCGTACCCTCAACGTGCCCCTGAACCAGGTGCCCACCAAGGCGATCACCCATTTTCAGGGCCCGCTCTAAGTTTACGGCCCGACCCGGCTCATAATCAGCAAAATTGGTGGCTGCCAGAGTTTCGGGTATTGAAAAAATACGAAAATCATTTTTTGAAAACTCTTCTATGGTCTGGCAGGCGCCATCGACACAGATTGAATCGCCGATATTGGCATCTTCAAGAATAAAACTGCATTCAATCACAAAGGCCTTGCCATCGGCCTTTTCTTCAACCGATTTGATACGACCTACTTCTTCGATTAATCCGGTAAACATACTATATACTGTTTCTCAGTGCGCTTAAGAGATGGGCTGGCAAGTCGTTTTGGGTCAAATTTAATTGTTAAACAGTCGTTTTTTAAGGGCAACGGTTAATATGGTTCTATATGCTTGACAGGCAGATGGTACGCAACTCTGTCTGAGAATCTACGAAATGACTTTATTAAAAAGAAATCTGATAGCTTACTTAATTTTGAATATACTATTCAGTCTTTTGCGATGTACCCCACCGATTTCGAATAAACAGCTATCAACCAGTCAATATATCACAGACTTTTCTCTACAGAGATACACAAACCGGGGCACTGATCTTCACAACCCCTATTTCGATGCACGCAGATTGAATCTTCCCCTTGAAAAAATCGACAGGGCCTATACTTATGATTATAAAAGACTCGATCGCATCGAGCGGTTACTGGCAAACATTGATAGGCCAAGAGCCCTCTCTTATATCTTCGCAAAGCTCGTAACAGGGGCCATTTCTCACACTGAAGTTCATCAAAGAGTTTTAAACTTCTTACAAAAAGCAAGTTATCACAATGTTTATATTCAACCCGTGTACCGTGATAAGAGTATTGTTTCAGACCCCCTTCTATTGCTTGAATTGG
>CAZHLC010001008.1:0-1630 GCA_964532545.1 uncultured Leptospiraceae bacterium
ATCGGTACCCTTGGTTACAGCCTGGTTATACCATTTCTGGTTTATATTGTAACGCGTTTCGGGGGCAATGAGGTGATCTATGGCCTGCTGGGCGCTACTTATTCGTTTTTTCAACTGTTCGGCGCACCATTGCTTGGTCGTTATTCTGATATCTATGGCCGGCGAAAAATTCTGTTTCTCAGCCAGTTCGGTACCTTACTCAGCTGGATTGTTTTTTTCATAACCCTCTCGATACCGGTTGCAACCATCTCGCAGGTTGAATCAGACCTTGTGGGCACCTTCACTCTGACCATGCCATTGCTGCTTTTGTTCGGGGCTCGCGCCGTTGATGGTCTCACTGGCGGTAACATCTCAGTCGCTACTGCCTACGTGGTTGATATCTCAACAGAAAAAGAGCAGACCAAAAATATGGGGCGCATGGCTCTTTCAACCAACCTTGGTTTTATTCTGGGGCCGGCAATTGCAGGCCTGCTGGGGGCTACCTTTCTGGGTGAGAAACTGCCCGTGCTGGCGGCCATTGCAATTTCAATACTGGGTCTGGCGGCCATACTGATTTTTTTACCTGAATCAAAACCCCAAAAGGTTGAAGGCCCACCCTGCGGCTCACCTACCCGCCGGGTGTTGGGGGTCGAGGGCCGTGACTGTTATGACCAGAAGCCGCCACAAAACAGACTGCTCGATATTCTGAAAATACGCAAGGTGCCTGTAATGTTCGGGTTGTACTTTCTAATTTTCTTTGCTTTTAATATGTTCTATGCAACTTTTCCCATACATGCGGCTAAGGTACTTGGTTGGCAGACCGAGCAGCTGGGTCTATTTTTCACTGTTTTAAGCGGAACCATGATTGTGGTGCAGGGCCCGGTACTGGGTTTTCTCAGCACTCGCATAAGCAGTTCGGTGCTTTTCGGGGTAGGCAGTGTGCTTATGTTTGTCAGTTTCTTAGCCTACAGTTTTGTGAATGTTTATGCGGCATATGCAGGGGCCGTGCTGTTTGCCATGGGCAATGGTATAATGTGGCCGTCTTATATGGCCCTGTTGGCGGGCCTGGGGCCCAAAGACCGCCAGGGCACGATACAGGGGTTTGCCACAGGCATTGGCAGTTTCGCCAGCATTATGGGGTTGATACTGGGTGGTTTGCTCTACACACAGTTTCAAACCAGTGTCTTTATTGGTAGTGGTGTGGTTTTTATTCTCTGTGCGGCCATGGCGTTTTATATGCCGGCCAACAAACAGCCAGCCGATGCAGTGGCGTAATGTATTTCTATTACTGACCCTTGCACTTTTGTGGGGGCCGTCGTTTCTTTTTATCAAGGTTGCCGTTAAAGAAATTGGGCCCTTTACTATTGCCATGGCCCGGGTGCTTTTGGCAGGCATGCTGCTGTTGATTTTGCTGCTTATGCAGAAAGAGCGACTGCCGGGGCGGGGGCGGGTCTGGTTTGATCTGTTGATCATGAGTGTGCTTACTCATGTGTTTCCGTTTGTGGCCATTGGCTATGGTGAGATTTATATCGATAGCGCAGTAGCAGCAATTCTCAATGGCACCACGCCCATCTTTACTCTGCTGCTGGCCCACTTCAGTGGTGAGCGCATTAACACCAGCAAATTGCTGGGGGTTCTGCTGGGCTTTGGG
>CAZHLC010001009.1:0-1629 GCA_964532545.1 uncultured Leptospiraceae bacterium
TAGAAAAGTTTCTACGTGAAATAGGGTTAACCTCTGCCCAAATTTTAGAGCGGGTTGATCAGCCCGAAGAGAACAGCGGCTAACCAGCCCCAAGCTGCTCTCGACTCACCCTGACAGTCTCTGGGTCGAGCTCAATGGGTTCGGCCGGCAGCTCTTTCACCGGGTCGATCACCCCACGAATCAGGGCGACTCTGCTGAGCTCACCCTCTGAAGACAACTCAATGGCGTTATAGAACTTAAAACGTTCAATGAAGATTCTGTTATAATCAGCATCGGGTATTGAATTGAAGAGTTTCAGAGTCTCTTCTTGCTCTTTAATATACCAGTCTCTTAGCTTTTCAACCCGTTTGGCCCCATCGCTGTATGGCCCCCCATGACTGGGGCAGAGTACAAATTCATCTGCCTGAGAGCGCAGAAGATTGAGAGAATCGATCATATCGGGCACTGAAGTTTCGACCCATGCATGGGGAAGTTTTGGCGCGAGGTAAAGATCGCCACTTAAAATGTATGTTTTGCCCTCGCTTTTTATTACAAACGACTTATGGCCCACAGTGTGGCCAGGGGTATCGATCACCCGCGATGACACACCGGGCAGGTCGAGCTCAAAGCCGGCATCATAGGCAATAACATCTTGATAGCCTTCGGCATCACCCCAGAAATCTCGCCGATATTCTGGCACCTTAAAACCCCGCTGAATAATTGAAACATGTTCTTTGGGAGCATATACAGGTATCTTACCCCAGGCAGAAGTCAGAGTATGCAGGCCCCCCATATGATCTTCATGTTGGTGAGATAAAACAATTCTTTTGGGCGGGTCGTCTTGCATGGCCTCAGCCAGATAAGGTGCCGCCACCGTGCTGCCCGTATCAAACAAGGTATCGCCCAGGCGAAACACGTTCAACTTTGATACTCCCCCTGCGGGCATATCTTTAATAAAAGTAAACTTCTTAAGGGGGCCTATGTCTTCTTGCATAAGTTTCATTGGTACCTAAAAAAACTAACTTTTAAAATGGTTCAAGTTGTAAACTCTTGCACAATTATTAGTTGGCGCATAAGAATATTGAGTCTAACAAATAAAATATGCCAATGAAGGTCATGATAAGTATCTCAATACTGGCTTTTCTGCTCATTGGCTGTAAAGAAAATCAAAAGATTTCTGAACAGAGGCCCAAACCCGAAATCAAAGAAATACCCGGTGTAGTATTTGATCAAGAGGCAATAGTCTTAAATGCTGCCAAGATCTATAGCAGCCCTTCCGCCAGTTCTTTGGTATTCGCCAGAAAAATGCCCGCCAATGAGATCAGTGCGTCTAATTTACAAAGAAGTGGCTTCACATATGTAGATTCAAAGCAATTCACTGGTAACGACACTTCAAAGAAAACGATCAAAGGTTGGATAGAATCGGCGACTCTGGCAACCCGAAGTTCTTTTAAAAAAGTAACAAGAATAAAACCTCAAAGGCTATCTGTGTGTATCGCCGATCATTGCCCCGATTACACTTTAAGAGGCGACGGTTCATATACCATGAAGAAGACTGCATGTGTTGAAGGCAGCTGCCCGAAAGACCCGGCACAGATAAAATGCAATATTGGTAGAAAAGTCAACATTGACGGGGGCATACAATGTGTT
>CAZHLC010001010.1:0-1625 GCA_964532545.1 uncultured Leptospiraceae bacterium
CACTTTCAAAAGAAATAGAGCAGTAGCAGCCTGGTTGACCGGGCTGCTGTTTTGTCTTTTCAGTTTACCAGCTGCCTCGGCAGAAAAACTCAGCCGTAATCTATTGATCAAAACCGAATGGGGCCCAGAGCGTGGTTCGCTGGGTCTAATGCTGAACTTCAGCAAGAAAGGTAAATATACTTTCGACATGCAGGGCCCCGGTGGCATGAGCTGCAACGGTAAGTACAAAATAAAAGGCAATAAAGTTCAGCTTCTTAAGGGCAGTGATAACCATAATGGCTCGGTTGATTGTTCAAAACAAACCTGTAGAATCGTAAAAGCAAAGGCCTCAACCTTTCATAAAACTGTACTCAAATGTGGCAAAGAAGAGTTTTATGGTGATGATACCATCGCTAATGGCGAGAAGGTCAAGGTGGGCAAAGTCAGGGCCATCTCGATGGGCTATGCAGGGGGCCGGGCTACGACTTCTTTAAGAATGAGAAGGGGCCCCTCGACCCGTGCCAAAAAGAACTATTGTAAAGTTACTGAGGGGCCGCCTCGCAAATACTCATCGCTGCAAAAAGGCAGCGAGCTGGTTGTACTGGCCCGCACCAAAAAGAAATATAAGGTCAGCAAATATAAAAACTACTGGTACTATGTTTATTTTGAATTCGATGATGAGTTCACAGATTGTGATTCAAGCGAATTCTGGGTTTTTGGTGAGTTTGTTAAGCTGGGTAGATGATTCGTAAAAACACCCGATTTAAAAACGTCTAGGCAACGGGCCAACCCTGCTCGTTGCGCAGTTGTTTGATATCAAGATTACCCCGTTCAATCTCACCAGATTTTGCATCGGCGATTCGGTAGGGCAGGTTGTTGTCGATTAACGATTGGCCCTCAACAAACACACAGCGCACTTCGCCTTCTTCAAACTCACACTGCTTTTGTATGGCCCGCATCAGGTTTTCATGATGCAGGTGCCCATCGCCGAAGTTCCAGCCCAGGGCCATGCCGGCCACCACTTCACCGTCAAACCACTGGTATTGGCTGAAATCTTTCACATCGATGGCCTTTGAAATCAGCCCCTTGATACCACGGCCATGCAGGTGCATCAGTCTGAAGGCGATGACCCGGCTGACCACGCCGACTGCGGTTTGTTTGTCATAGAGCATGCTTAACTGCTCAGGAATTATGGGCGCGCTCATTTTGAGCTTCTTGAGTTTCTCTACGCTGTCTTTTTTGATTAACCAGACGCTGCAGGGCCAGTTGCCGGCATAGTAGCGCATGGCCAGCAGAAATGAAACTGCAGCCGGGCGAATGTTTCCGTAGAGGGGAATTAAATACGACCAGATGGCAATAAAGGCGGCAATATACCAGGGCCCAACTTCAAGGGGATTTATGTGCGTGCCACCAAGGGCCGAGTTTGTATAGAAGAAGAAAATTCCGCCATAAACCACCAGCACGTTCCATTCAAGGGGTACACCCATGGGCACATTTGAGAGAATATAGGCATGAAGTACGAACAGCATAATCAGGCCGGTGGCCAGTATGGTGGTTGAGCCGCTGAGTGCCCCGGTGGCCAGAACAATGCCAACCCCCAGCTCGAGAATAGTGCCCATGCGGGCGTGTACCACGGCACTTGTTGA
>CAZHLC010001011.1:0-1620 GCA_964532545.1 uncultured Leptospiraceae bacterium
GCCAGCCGTAGGTTTGCCCAGAAAAACAAGGGCCAGTACAAATGTTTCAAGGGTTGATAGCACTGTCTTAAAGCCCGGTTCAGTGGTAAAAATAAAAAAAGGCCGCACAGGTGCGGCCCTTGATTTGTCGCTTGGTGTATGAAATCAGCCAGCGAGTACTTCGCGGGCACAATCAGCGCCGGCTTTCTCAGCTTCTTTTTCGGGCACATCAACCGGGGCATAACCGGCCTCAAGCTTCTTCATGGCACAAGAGCAGATTTCTTTACCATCTTCGAGTTTAATTTTATCTTGCTCACCCTTCATGGCACCTACACAGGCATCGGTAAATTCTTTTTTGCGGGCCTCTGACCAGGCCCCCTTCTTGCTGGGGTCACAGGCGCTTAAAAGCAGCACCGTAAACAATGAAAGTGAAAAAATAGTTAGACTTTTACGCATTCGTTCTCTCCGTCTTTTTGATTAGTATGGGTTAAGGCATTCTGTCAACCAGCCTGGGGCAGCAACTAATATTTTCGCCCGATCAGGGGCATGTACCGTGCCGACACTTGACCAGCCGGCGCTTGCGGTATGTTGCGATGTAAAGTATCTTACCCAACTCATTATAGGCCGACTCTTGCCTTATGGCAGTCAATTTTTTCTAGACATGCTGCGTAATACGTCGAGCCTGCGGCCATGAAGGCCATTGTTACCACCAAAGCAGGCCCGCCTGAAGTTCTGCAACTTGAAGAGCGGCTACGCCCTGAAGTTAAAGCCGGCTGGGTATTAGTCAAGATTCACGCTACCGGCATGAATCGATCTGAAATGTATACCCGCCAGGGGCATTCACCCAATGTAAAATTTCCCCGTATACAGGGCATAGAATGTGTAGGCGAAGTGGCCCATGCCTCTGACAGCGACCTGGCCGTG
The DNA here is from genome assembly GCA_964532545.1 of uncultured Leptospiraceae bacterium. GTDB lineage: Bacteria > Spirochaetota > Leptospiria > Turneriellales > CAZHLC01 > CAZHLC01. The sequence goes on from CAZHLC010001011.1 coordinate 904, forward strand.
GGCCAGAAGGTGGCTGCCATGATGGGTGAGATGGGCCGCGAATTTGACGGCGGCTACGCCGAATATGCGCTACTGCCCCGCTCGATTATTATCCCTATTGAAACCAGTCTCGATTGGTTGACTTTTGCAGCCATACCAGAAACCTACCAGACAGCCTATGGCTCTTTAAAAAAATCATTACGTGCCCAGAGTGGTGAGACCCTGCTTATTCGTGGCGGAACTTCAGCCCTGGGTATGGCCACCCTCGGCCTGGCCAGGGCCTGGGGCCTGAAGGTGATCTCAACCACCCGCTCAGAGGCCAAGGCTGAGAAACTGCGCGAGCTGGGGGCAACAGAGGTTGTGATCGAAGATGGCAAACTCAGCGAAAAAAATCTCAACCCTGACCTGCTGCTTGAGTTGGTAGGTACCACCACCCTGCGCGACTCGTTAAAAACGGTGCGGCCGGGGGGTACTGTCTGTTTCACCGGCATTCTGGGCAATTCATGGCACCTTGAAAACTTTGCACCCTTTGAAGACATACCCTCAACCACCAGACTGACAGTTTATGCTGGTGAAGGCATGAGCCAGCCCGAACTGCAAGAGGTTGTTGAGCTGGTCGAGCAGGGTAAACTACACCCCAACATCTTCAGGGTATTTAAACCCGAAGAAATCGTAGAGGCCCACCATCTTATGCAAGATGGTAAGGCCCTGGGTAAACTGGTGATTGACTGGGGCTAA
>CAZHLC010001012.1:0-1615 GCA_964532545.1 uncultured Leptospiraceae bacterium
GTCAATTGATGCCCGTTTCAAGGTCTATGGTAAGATAAAAGAAGCAGCAGCTTCATATGAAGCAGATGTTTTTATAGAAGTGCAGGGCAGCAGCAAGCGCCTTGAAAAAGTAAACGTAAAAACTCAAGCCGAGCTGTTCACTCAGGTGCTTGCCCGGGTCTCGAATTATTTTAAAGAACGTGAAATTATTAAAGAAGATTTTCAGGCAGTGACCGTTGACTACGGTCGGTTGCTATCTAAATTGAAGAGGCTGAGTGGCAACAGAAGAGCCAGCATTGGTGCATTCTTGAGAGTGGTCCGCCCCTATCAGAAAACTTCGGCAGCGCTGTTGAGTCTGGTTTCTTTTGAATTAGCTCAGAAAAACTATGCCAGCCGTTTTCTAAAGCGGGCCGTGGTTTTTGCAGAGGCTGCTGATAAGCCCCTGCTGCAAAACTTGTACCGCGCTCTGTTGGCCAGAGATCTGTGGGTGTCTCGCAAATATTCAAAGGCTACTGCTCAGCTAAAAGAAGCCCAGAGTGTGATAAACTCTGCTATATTAAAGAAACAGATAGCTGCCCTTGAGGCCAGTATTTTACGCAATATGGGGCAGGCAGAGGCCGCCGGTAAAAGTTATGATATTCTGCTGGGTCAGAATAGCCTGCCTGTGTTACAGGCTCTCATCAGGTACAATGCAGCAAATGCGCTGCTGGCGGCAGGGCAGTATAATCTGGCAACTATGCAGCTTGACAAAGCCCTGAGCTCTCTTAAAGATCTACCTATCAAAAACTCGCAGGCCCACCTGGCTATGCTGCTCAATCGGGCTATTGGCCTGGCTAAACAGAAAAAACCGGCCCGGGCTCTGCAGCGCTTTTTGACAATTCGCAGAATATGCGAAGCCCTTCTTTTAAATCGCAGTCAGATTTGTGCCCAGGCTGAACATAATGCGTCGGTATATCTTTATAACGACGACCAGAAAAGACGGGCTCGAAAACTTCAGCGTTCGGCTATTAGAATTTACCGGCGGGCCCGTGACCGCCGCGGGGCCAGATTGGCGGCCCGGCGTCAGTTCAATTTCGTGCCAGCAGCAGACCTTGATGTTTTTAAACTGAATTATTCTGATGAGCTGGGGTTGAGCTATGAAGAAGATGATCTGCTCTATTCTTATTCGGCACCCCGTTATCGCACCAGTGCTGCAGCCTTTGCCCGTACCTATGGCAACCGCCTTGATGATACCAATGTTTTACTGGCTGCTCTTTTGAAAAAGCAGTCTGATGTAGCCAGGTTGGCCGCTGAACTGCAATTGAATAAGGCGAATGCGGGTGGCCAGCGGGTGTTATTCATTGATATCGGGCCGGCCGTAGGCAACATCTTTGCGCCAGCCGTTACTTCACGTAACGTAGCCCATGATTTCAATAAGATGGCGGTGGTGGCCCTCGATTTGCCCTCAGAGTTTGTGGCCTATCAGAAAAAAACCATAGCTAGTGCCAAGAAGCGTCTGATCGCCTATAAGAATCTTCATCTGTTTTCAGGCGACGGATTAATGTCGCTCAAACAGCAGTTTAAAGAAGGCAAGGGCTGGTTTCTGAAAGACCGTGCCCGACCAGCTGTTGCAGATGCCAAGCTGGTGGTGATCAGG
>CAZHLC010001013.1:0-1611 GCA_964532545.1 uncultured Leptospiraceae bacterium
GTTCAAAGTATTCGATTTATCGAGAAAACAAGCGTTAGTTTTCTTTTTTGTCTCGCAATTAAGAAGTTTATTTCTCTGATTGGCCAGGCGAAAAGACGAGCCAGGCACTTAAAATCTTCCAAAATTACGGTGCATCGAAAAATTCGATTTCAGCATCGCAATTCGCTAAAGTGCAGTCTTGTGATGATAAACTATCGAACGGGATAGTTTTTTTCTTTTACTCTGAGGTTGTGATTGTAATGAGACTTGAGCTTCATGAAACAGCTACTATCGTTTATTCTATACATAACTATGACGGCTTTAAGTGCCGCAGACATTCCAGTTACTGCAGAAGCAGACGCAGCCATCGAGGGTTTACCCGGCCCCATAAACTCAGAGTACATTGAGTATACACCTTTCGTAACTGAAGACGAAAAGCTGCTGGTTTTCGAATCAAACCGCCTTGGTGGTCTGGGCCGTAAGGGCACCTTCGATTTATACGTTAGCGAAGGCAAACGAGATGCATCTGGCAAAATGTTCTTCGGCACGGCTGTGAATATGGGTAAGCCGGTAAACTCAACGGGCTTTGATGGTCTGCCTTCTTTACGCCGCCTTGAAGACGGCGGTTATGAACTTTATTTCACATCGACGGCAGGTGAAGAGCGCAAGGGTCCGAAAAAAACGAATATCTATTATACAAAGCAGGTGAATGGCAAGTGGCAGGTGCCGGTACTGGTTAAGGGAATCAACACTGACTACAATGATCGTATGTCGTCGATTTCACCCGATGGCAAGTTATTGTTTTTTGCCTCAGACCGGCCAGGTGGTTTTGGTGCTAACGACATCTGGGTGGCCAAGTTTGATGAGGTGAAAAAAGAATTCGGCAAGCCTGTTAACCTTGGTGAGGGTATCAACACCAAGTCTGACGAGTCATCGCCTTCGATTCACCGCGACAATGAGACCTTATACTTTTCATCGAACCGCGAAGGCGGGGTAGGGGCCTATGACATATATTTTGTGAAGGTTCCTAATGGGTTGCATCAGGGCGATGCAGTTAAGAACCTTGGCAAACCCTATAATTCTGTTGAAGACGATGAGTATCCAACCATTACCAAAGATGGTGGTTACGTATATTTTACTTCAAACAGAGACGGTAGCAAGGGCGCCTATGATATTTTTAGAGGTAAGGTTCCCCAATTTGCCAGGCCCCTTGCCATTATTAATCTTTCAGGAAAGGTTACCGATTTTGAAAGTTCGGCACCCGTCGGCGGTGCAAAGCTGGTTTTTACGTCACCAGCAGGTAAAAAGTACGAGGCCACTTCTGATTCTAGTGGTGCCTATTCGCTGCAAATAACCGCCGAGAAGCTCTACTCTCTGCAAATTGGGGCCACAGAATACCAGCAGTTTGCTTCATCATTTGATTTACGCAATAATAAGGTAGCAGCCGGCTTAAAAAGAGATTTTAAGCTACAGAAGAGCCCCACGCCCATTGAGGTTGTGCTGCGTTTTCAAGATGAAAAGAGGCAGCCACTTCGGCCCGGGGTGAATTATTCGATCAGGCCCGGCGATCAGCCCGTATCAGCCCTGGCTGCTAATGAGCAGGGTGAATACAAAATTCAGACAGAATTACGG
>CAZHLC010001014.1:0-1610 GCA_964532545.1 uncultured Leptospiraceae bacterium
CATCAACACCCTCTGCATGGGCCATATTGCCCATGGTGAGCTGGCGAGCATTGGCTGGCAGCAGCAAAAAAGTAGCGCTAGAAGTGTTTGCCCAGACGTCAAAACACAGCGCTGAAACCAGCGTCGAAAAAACAACTTTTGCCCAAAAACTCAGTTTCATTTTGCGGGTGAATACCCCCCAATAAGTACGACGGCCAAGATGCGCCCCAAGCAACCGCTATTTCAGGGCTCTGGTTCCTTTTAATTGTTGGCGCATAACCACATCGACCTTGAGAACCTGAATGGCCCCGTAAACTGTTACAATTTTGATATTTTCAGCATTACTCTCAGTGATGGCCCCTACGATCACATCACCATCGGTGGTAAAAAGTACTTCAAAATCAGTAAAATTTTCAAGCAGCAATTTACGCCTTTCTTCAACACTGATTGAAGGGTCAGAAATGCGGGCGATAATCTCTCGCCGCCTACGCTCGGCCTCTTCTTTTTTACGACGCTCTTCTTCTTTGCGGGCCCGCTCTTGGGCTTCAATTCGTTGCCGTTCGATTTCAGCCTGACGCTTTTTCTCGGCCTCAAGTTTCTTCTTAAGCTCAGCCAGTCTTTCAGCCTCAAGACGTTTTCTTTCAGCTTCGGCCCTGGCTTTTTCTTCACGCTGTTTGCGGGCCCGCTCTTCTAACTGTTTTTTGATGCGGTCAATTTCAGACTGGTCTACCTTACGGGTCGCAACGGTGGTGTTCTCTTGTTTTTGCTGTTTATCTACCTTTTCTTCTTCTTTGATAACATCGCGCTGCTGCTTATCAAAATTATCGATATTAATTTCATTTTTGTTTTTTTCAGTTGGTTTGACGTTATTAGCTTCATTTACAAAGGCGATCACTTCTTTTGAAGCCTTCTTTTTACTGATGGCCTTGGTATCAACGGCCTTCTCTAAAGTAGCAAGTTTGGTATCAAAGACTTCATCATTGGTTTTCTTGGCTATTTCTTTGGCTTTCTTCTTAAGTTTCTTATCATTCTCATAGAAGGTTGCCAACATGTACATACGCCGGTTGGCCTTTTTAGCTTCAGTTGAATTGCTGTTATAGGCAATGGCCCGGTCATAGTCTTTAATGGCTTTCTTGGTCTGGCCCAGTTCTTCATAGGCACGACCGCGGTAATAATACAGTTTTGAACTGCGATTGGTACGCTCAAGTTTGTTAAAAATTTCAATGGCCCGCCGGTTGTCAGTGAGCTGTTGCAGCGCCACACCCTTATCAACAGAAAGAGCCATACGGTCGATTTGCTGCAGTTCGATACCGGTTTGTATCAGCAGGCGGGCCAAGACCTCAGCGGTAATAGCGAGGTCATTGCCCGCATCTAACTGCATAACCCGCTGATAGTCTTTCAAAGCAGCCTCGCGAAACCCAACCAGTGAGAGACCAAAGCCCCGGTGCAGATAAATATAGGGTGCCTGCTTCGAATCACGGCCATAGTGTTTGAGGGCAGCATTGTAGGTAAAAACAGACTTATTAAAATGACGTTTTCTTTCGTAGAAGTAAGCCATCTCTAACAGCTGCTTGCCTCGGTCAGTCTTCTGGTCAACCAGTGGGTCAGCACCTGAAAGGGCGTTTACTACG
>CAZHLC010001015.1:0-1608 GCA_964532545.1 uncultured Leptospiraceae bacterium
TTTCATCAATAGGGCTGGTCACATTACGATAAAGATAAAAGATCACAAAACCAAGGGTAATCAAAGTAACCGGGAAAGCAACAAAGAGAAGAATGATCAGCATAAACAGGTTGCCATCAAGGTCGGTTGATACCGCAGCCAATTGGCTGCGGTTATATGTATGCAGATTTTTCAGGGCTTCATTTATGCGCTCGCCGGTGACAGTAATTCGATTCAAATCTTTTTTACCAGGGCGGCCCCGTAACCTGCTGAACGTCTTGGTCAATACACCCAGGTCTTCTTGCAGTAGAAACAGGTTGCTGGTTTCAATTTTTTGCAGGCCAGCAATACTGCGATATGCTTTTAATTGCTGCCCTGTGTTTTTGATCACACCTGTGCATTTCGCAGCCTGACGGGCCGTGGTTGGCGGCTTGAGATAACAACTGCCGAGACCAGCTGCGCCCAATTGCGCGTGAATGCTCTGCAACAGGGCCTCTTTCTTTTTGTGCACCTGGCGATACTGCTTCCAGCCGCCATGAAAAAAGTACATATAAGCCCCCACCAGAGCTCCGCTTAGTAGAAAAATACTGAAGGGTAGTACAAATATCTTGATAATCTGGCTTCGATTCTGCATAGAGATACACCCTGATTATCGGCTATTAAAATGAGAATACTGAGCCTAATATACAACTTTGTGATGCCAGAATGGTGCAATGGCTGCGGGCAGAACCTTGTTACAAAGCAGGGTCTTTTCTGCGAAATCTGCTGGGGACAGATTAAACCATTCAACCACCAGAACCGCTGTGGTACCTGCCTCAGCCAGCTGGGCCCTGGCGGCTGCTCATTCTGTGAAAGCCGAGAGGTGTTTTTTAAAAACCTGTCAGCACTGTTTAATTACCGGCACTACAACCGCAGGTTGCTTAAAATGGCAAAATTTGAAGAGCGCCCCCGGGCTCTGGCGTTTCTCAGCCAAGAGCTTAAAAGCTATCAGCAGCCAGACAGGCGGGTGATTATTCTGCCTTCAGCCCGCCCGCTGGTCAAACAGGCAGCCAGGCAGCTGGGTAGACCCCTGAATGCCTTCAGCAGAACAAGAACACGCAGCCAGAATAAATACATGAGCGAGGTACAAAGATTCGCTAATATTAAAGAAAACCTTGGCCTTGCAGAGATGGCCGCCCGGCTTGATCAAAGCGCCGAGTACTGGCTGTTTGATGACATCTGGACGACCGGCGCAACCATGAATCATGCAGCGAGGTTACTGTGTGAGGCCGGTATCAAACGTGAGAACATCAACGCCCTTGTGCTGTTTCGCAGAGACCGCTTCAGCCTGAATCAGCGCCAATAGTTGCCTTTGCGCCCCTTGAAGTCTTCAGCCAGAGAATCAAGAATCGCCAGATAAGAACGATAGCGCGCTTCTGACACAAGATCACCCACCCCATCTTTAACTGCACAGCCGGGCTCATCTTTGTGAATACAATTATCAAAGCGACAATTACAATCGGCAAATTCTAAAAACCCATGGCCCACTTCTGTTTTACTTCGATGCTGCAGGCCAAACTCGCGCATTCCAGGCACATCAATCAGTACAGTAGCAGCGTCGATGTTATGGGCCACCGGGTTGGTCGTGGT
>CAZHLC010001016.1:0-1605 GCA_964532545.1 uncultured Leptospiraceae bacterium
ACATGTTATCACACTCAACCAACATTGCTGATGGCTTCAATCACGCAGCCAAGGTCTCTGGTGGGCCCGGCGGTGGGTCACAGGCTAACTTTGTCAAACAATGTGATGGCAAGGTCTTCTTAACCGGTGCCACCAACAATGGCTCAGGCTCACCCAGCTTCAACAACGGTGACGATCTGGCCCGCATCTATGAGGTTGACTTCAGTGCAACCGGTGCTCTGAATAATCCGCCTACCCTGACCCAGGCACCCACTGTTACCCAGCGTGGCGAAAAGACCATGCAGTGCTATAACGGTGGCAAACACTGTAATTTCGGTGCAGCCGCTACCTCTTATGTAGACCCCGAAACTAAGAAGATGTCATACTATGGCATCTACCACTTTCGTACCAACGACGAAAAGCTCAAGTTTCGAGAATTCGCCCCATAAGCCTTTTTTGGGGCTATTTAATATTCCCCAAAATAAATATTTGCTTAACTGCCATGCTTTCGTTACCTTGAAAGCATGAGCGCGCAGATATACCAGAGTTCACCTCTACAGAGAATAGTGCAAATCGTAGTAACGGTTGGTCTGGTTTTGCTTGGCCTGGTGATTGCTACCGGCATTCTGCAGGTCATTCTGATTCTGCTGGCCATTGGCTTTTTAGGGTTTTTAATCTTAAAGCTGCCCTTTGTGCAGAAGTATATCAAAAAGAAGTTTGCGCAGAACTATGAAAATATGCAGCAGCAGGCTGCAGCCGCGGGTTACAAGCCCCAGGCGAACGAAAAAGACATTACCGCCGAAAGCAAACTCATCGAAGAAAAGCCTTCGCCTACCGAAAGCCCAGAATCAGAATAACAGTCGTGCCAGCTTGCAGGGCCTACTCCCGCCATCTGAGAACTGAAAAAACAATATACACAACAGTTTGAATCGTTATGTCAGTTGGCAATGCAAGACTACCAGATTGAAACCCTGCATTTTCGTAACCAACTAAAGAAAAAAGACCGTTCACGTTACCTGACCCGCAGCGGCATGCGCTATGTTGATATTGGCGATCACTCAGTTCGTATTCGCGAAGCAGGCGCTGGTGAAAAGACCATCGTATTTGCCGCTGATTCACCCATTGTGATTGAACATCACGATCGACTTTTTGATTTGCTCAGCCCTCACATGAAGGTGGTCTGCCTTGATATTCCCGGTTTCGGTTTTTCGGCGCCGGCCCTCGATTTCACCTTTCAACTTGAAGAGTTTGTAAATGTTTTAGAAGAGCTTTTAAACCAGCTTGGGGCCGGGCCTTACACCCTGTCTTTTCCCTGTTTTACCGCCTATATGGCTATGAAGCTGGCCCAGCGAATGCCAAAGAAAATCGAAAAACTGATTCTACCCCAGGCGCCAGACTGGCAGGGTGAGCTAGACTGGTTTACCACTACCAGTTTCTTTGGCCTGTTAAAGGTAGGTGGCGCCGGCCAGCACTTCATGACCAATCTGCAGAAGTTTGCCCCCGACCTGTGGCTACACCCCTGGTTTCTGGCTACTGTGAACAAAGAGTCTGACCGCAAGTTTATTCGCGAGCAGACATTCAAATCTACCCGCGAAGGTATGATTAACTGCTGGGCCTCAATCTATC
>CAZHLC010001017.1:0-1604 GCA_964532545.1 uncultured Leptospiraceae bacterium
AAACCCGGGTGAGTGATGTTGAAGAAGCATTTGAGCTGGCTGCCCTTCTGGCCTACTACCCCTATCTAAAAATAGAATTTTCGCAGGTTGAAGAGCCCGACGAATACAACACAGCTTTTACTAAGCTACCCCCAAGGCGTCGCCGCCATCTTATTAACCGTCTCATACTGGCCCGCCGCCCCAGCGAGGGCCTGCGAACTCTTGAGCGCCTCGGGCTGCTTGAGAAATTTTTACCAGAGCTGACAGCAGGCCAGGGGCTTTCTCAGAATAAGTTTCACGCCCATGATATCTACGAACATCTGTTACACGCTATCGACGGTGCAATCAAAGCTGATCTTGAAATTCGCTGGGCGGCCCTTCTGCATGACGTGGGTAAAGTACCTACCCGCAAAGTAAAACCCAACGGCGAAGCCAGCTTTCATAACCATGAAATGTTCTCAGCGAAAATGGTGGTACCTATCATGAAACGCTTTGGTATACCGAAAACTGTCGGCCAGAAAATAAAGTTTCTGGTGCGTAATCATATGTTTCATTACACCAACGAGTGGACAGATAAAGCAGTACGCCGCTTCATTCGTAAGATTTCACGTGAAGACCTTGAAGACCTGATCAGTCTGCGTCTGGCTGACCGCAAGGGCTCGGGTAAAAAGACAGCCTTTCCGAAATCGTTGCAGAATCTCATAGACCACATTGATAAGATCTACGAAGAAGAGCACCAGCTTAAAGTGAAAGACCTGGCTATTGATGGTCACTCTCTTAAAGAGATGGGCCTGAGTGAAGGGCCTATCATGGGCAAAATTCTCAAACAACTGCTCGATGATGTAAAAAGTGAAAACCTTGAAAATAACGAAGATATTTTGACGGCCCGTGCCCGCGAAATGATCAGTCAATTAAAATGAATAAATCAGTACTCGTTGTAGCCGGCGGAACAGGTGGTCATATTTCACCCGGCCTCGGCATTGCCGCAGAACTTGAAAAGAAACAATGCCAGGTAGCTTTTCTCAGCCTTGAAAAGAACAGGCAGTACCCAGATTTTGCCAATGCAGATCGAGAAGTTCATTTCTATAGTGCCCCTAAGCTGCCCAGCCGCCCCTGGCATCTCTTTGCTTTTCTGGCTGGCCTGATTAAATCATACCGCCTGGTAAAGCGACTGGCCAAGAAGCAGCCCTTTGATGCGGTAGTTGGCCTGGGCGGCTACCCTACGTTTCCGGCGTTGTTGTGGGCCCGGCTCAATAAAATTGATTATTATCTCTGTGAACAGAATACGGTGCACGGCCGCATCACCAGGCTTATGGCAAAGAAGGCCCGCAAGATTTTTCTGAGTTTTCCACAAAAAAGTTACCAACCCAATGAGGTGGTTACTGGCAACCCCCTGCGGGCCATTTTTAAACAGTCGCCGCCACCCAGCAAGGGGCTGAAGAACGTTCTTATGATCGGCGGCTCTCAGGGCGCCCGTGACTTGATCGACCTGTATGAAGTTATCAAAGATGATCAGACCTTTGCAGATAAGAAGTTCATTATCGGGGCCGGTAAAAATCAGATAGAGCGGGCCAGAGCCATGGCCCGCGCTCAGCACTTCTACTGGGACGCGCGGTATCGTTGCC
>CAZHLC010001018.1:0-1599 GCA_964532545.1 uncultured Leptospiraceae bacterium
TCTTGCTGAATCAGCTGGGCAATATTGTCATTTGTCATATTTGTGAACCTCGTACAATATTTCCATCCTCCGCCTGGTGAGATTATATACAACGAATCACAAATGTCAAACAGAAAACACTAGTCTTTTGATTAGTGTTTGGATGTTTGTTGCAGCAGATACTGTTTCGGCGAGATCGAATAGCGTTTCTTAAAGGCTGTTATAAAGTGCGATATATTCTCATAGCCTATGGCATAGGCCACATCGGTAACCGTGGTTTCACGATTATGCAACAGCTGGCGGGCATGCTCTAATTTTTTTTCTAAAAGCCACTTCTTGGGTGTAGTATCAAACTGCTTCTTAAAATCACGTAGAAAAGTTGAAAGGCTGCGCCCAGTAAGCTGGGCATAATCGTCAACTGTCAATGGCTTCAGGCAGTTGGTCTGCATAAACTCTTCGAGATTGCGCTCTTTGAAAGTCAGCAGGCCGGCCACCCAGTCGTCAAAGGCCGGCCCGGTTTCACCGGCCACCAGGTGCAGTAGCTCAAGCAGTTTCATACGCAGCAGCTCATTGCTGTTGCCCTGCAGGCTTTGAAACATAGGCCGCAGATTAAGCAGGTAGGTCTGCAGAGCCTCACTCATGGGCGCAAAATAAACCGGCTGGTTCTGCTGCGGGCGGGCCGCTATACGCTTCGAGTGCAGATACGATTCTATCAAATCGTCGTCATAGAAGAACAGATAGGTCTCAAAGGTCTCTTGATGGGGAATCAGATCTGATACCATATACACGTCGCGCTGCATAAAATTGAAATAGTTCTTGTCTATAATAAAGGTTTCGCCTTCGTACGAGTTGATTTCTTTGCGCCCCTTTGTTACGATGTTGAGACAATGAGCCGAGAGAAACAGCTCTTGCTGCAATAGTGGTTCTGCCAGGTTCTTATATAGAATACCGGTGATGCCGTTCTGGGCCACCACATCGACATTTGCGGCTGCAAAAAGTTTCTGCGGCACCACCTTCATGCCTCGCAGCTTCTGCGGGTGATGCCCAGATGTAAAGGTCTTAAGCCCCATTATGAGTTGATGGCCTGATAGATGGCAGAGAAGTCTTCATCGCCCGACACCTGTTCGAGCGCCCGCGTATAGGCCTCATAGACTTCAGCTGCACCACTCATGGGTACACCCAGCTCAGCAGCACTCTGCCTCACCAGATTCAAGTCTTTGCGCATGTGCTTCAAAGGAAAGTTTGCCTCATAATCTGAGTTTTCAAGCTTGGGCCGAACCAGCTGAAGAAAGGGGGCGGTAACCGGGGTCGCCAACAACACATTGAATAACAGTTCTTGCTGAAACCCCATGGCCTGGCCAAGGGCACAGGCCTCGGCAAAGGCAAACATCGATTGACCCAGCAGCAGATTAATCAGCATTTTCATATTACTGCCATTACCAGTTTTGCCCAGATACAGTGTTTTTTTACCCATGATTTCAAAGAGCCTTTTGAATTCACTGCCTTCTTCTTCGGTGGCCCCCGCCAGAAACAAAAGCTCGCCTTTTTCAGCTGGCCCCTTAGTACCGGCTACCGGGGCATCAAAGAACTTCACATTAGCTGCTTCTGCAGCTTCTGCCA
>CAZHLC010001019.1:0-1599 GCA_964532545.1 uncultured Leptospiraceae bacterium
AAAGAATAAAACTGTTTAAAGAAAATATTTAATCGATGGTCTCAACTGTTTCGTTGAGTTCATAGGTTTGTCTTTCAATCAGCCAGGCGACCTCAGCACCTACAATAAAGATCACGGCACTGTAGAAAACCCACACAGATATTCTGGCCAGAATGGCCAGGGCCCCGAAAAATAATGAGTAGTCATTGATGGTCGCGATGTAAAGGCCAAAGCCGATCTTTGCCACGAACCAGAAAAATGCGGCTACGGCCGCCCCGTAGAAATAAGACTTGTTGTTCAACCTCTTGGGCGTTGAGGTTTTATAGAGTACAAAGAAAACAAGCAGAGGCAGAAAAATATTCACTACGATGCCAATGATATCAAATAGCCCCAGGCCAAACACCAGCTCGTAAAACCCAGGCAGGGCCCCCTGCATTGATTTGGCCATAACCTGAACTAACCAGGTGACCAGCGATAACATGACATACAGCCCGCCGAGAAAAAGCATCTGCACAATATGAACGCCCTTTGAACGCCAGAAGCTGCGACTGCTTTTCACGTGAAAGGTGACTTCTAGAATTTTCTCAATGATCTCAAAGATCAATGACCCCAGCCAGATTAGAAAACCAATTGAAACCAGACTCTGAAAGAGCAGGGTAAAACTGAAACCCAGCTTGAGATTCAGAATGACCGGCACCCCCTGATTGACTTCACCCCGCATCTGCTCGGGCACAAAGTTCTGCATGATTTCAAGCAGAATGGGCAGATAGCTCTCAGGTAGAAACCAGCGCACCAGAGAAACAATCAAAAACACCAGGGGAATACTTGAAATCAGCGTGAAGAAACTGAGAGCCCCCGCCAACACCAGCCCGTTGTTGGCAAAAAACTGTTCAATGATGACGACAACCAGATGCCACAGTCTTTTCAGGCGCTCGATCATTCAAACAAAAAGAAAAAAACCTGACAGGTTGTCGATCTATTCTAATTTGCCGAATGCTTCTGACCGACCCGTTGAGCACCGATTTCGAGAAAAAGGCCACCCGCGATGGTTATGGCAAGGGCCTTGTGGCCGCCGGCAAAGACAATTCTAAGGTCGTAGTATTAGACGCAGATCTTTCGGGCTCAACCCGCACCAACTGGTTCAGCAAAGAGTTTCCTGAAAGGTTTTTTAATTTCGGGGTCGCTGAACAGAATCTGGTTGGCCAGGCTGCAGGCATGGCTCTCTCGGGCCTTATACCTGTAGCTTCAAGCTTTGCAATTTTTGTAACCGGCCGCGCGTGGGAGATTGTGCGCAATTCAGTGGCCTACCCCGCACTCAATGTCAAACTGGCGGCCAGTCATGCAGGCATCACCCTCGGTGAAGACGGGGCCTCTCACCAGATCATTGAAGATATCGCAGTTATGCGCACCATACCCGGCATGACAGTACTGGTGCCCGCCGACTATTGGCAGGCCTACAATGCCATTCATGCAGCCATTGATTTTCAGGGGCCGGTTTATATCAGGCTGGGGCGCCCGGGCATTCCCATGATGTATGGCGAAGACGATAAATTTGAAATCGGCAAGGCCCACATAATGCAAGAAGGCAAAGACGTAGCCTTCTTCTGTACCGGCGTCATG
>CAZHLC010001020.1:0-1597 GCA_964532545.1 uncultured Leptospiraceae bacterium
CCGCTGTTTTCAATCATCGGTACCAAAGACAAGATTGCCCCGCCTGAGACTATTGAATATGGTATTACGGTTATTGGCTCAACCAATGTGCGTAAGAAGCATTACGACCAGGGCCACATGGGTATTGTGATTCACCCTGAAACAGTGCAGTCAATCGGTGAAGAAACTCACGACTTTATTCAGCAAATCAGCTAGACTCGCCCAAAGCCAGAATTTCTTCACGCAGCGTGGCGATTTCTTGCGTACCGCGGCGGTCGGTCGATGCGGTTATATCGTCAAGTAGACCAAGATAAAGGCGGGCCTTTGCTTCATCTGCCAAGGCAATAAACGTTTTGGTCGCAAGCCGATATTGATTAAACTTACTGTCATACATTGTGATGTACCGTTCAATAAAGCCAGCCGCCCGGCGGTACTCTTTCAGTGTATATGAGGTCTCGGCCAGTTTCATCACCAGATCAGGCACAGTGGCAATAAGATCATAGGCCCGGGTAAATTTGTGCAGGGCCTGATGCAGCTTGGCCTCATTGCGTAGCTTCAGACCATCACGATAAAGCTCTCTGAAGGTATTCCATTTAGGGTCTAACTCAATTGAAACCAGGCTAATATCATCTCTGATGGCTGTCATGCCGACAAAATCATTAAACTGTACAATCAGATAATTATGCAGCTCTTCAAGAGGTTTATTCTTACCTTTTTCAATGATCTCAAGAAAACGACCCATGCCGAAAGATTCACCTTTCTCATTCATGGCATCAATTATACCATCAGTATAAAGAAAGATGCGGTCGCCGGCCTCGAGTTTGATCTGCTTATCACGATAACTCTGTGAGGCATCTTTCATCGCGCCAATAAAAAGCCCATCGGTATCGAGCAGTTCATAATTACCTTCTTTATGGTCAAGATAGACGGCGTGCTGGTGGGCGGCATTGCAGTAAGTCATCAGGCAATCGTTGTTGATCTTCAGCATAAAAGCCGTAAGATAATCCTGCGTTTTGACCCGCTTACAGAGCTCACTGTTTACCCGGGCAAACACCTCAGCCGGCGAACGGGTACCATCAGCCACGGCCATGGTAAAAGACTCTTTGGCCGCCATGGTAATTAACGCGGCCGGCACCCCGTGGCCTGAAACATCGGCCAGCAGAATGTGCACCGAACTTGAATGCCTGAAAATATCATAGTAATCGCCCGAAACCTTGCCCATGGGCAGGTAAGTGGCCGCGAAGTTAATAGCATCCCACGGGCTGAGGTCTTCTTGAATGATGCCCCGCTGTATCTCGGCGGCCAGCTCTAGCTCTTGTTCTAAAATGCGGTCACGCTCTTCAATTTTCTGCAGGGCCTTGCTCAAATCAAGGTTACGCTGCTCAAGCTCACGGGTACGCTTTTCTACCTTGCGCTCAAGGTTTTCGCGGTAATCATTAATGGTATCTGATGCTGCGTTGATACCCTGGGCAAGGGTTACAAACTCTCGATCAAGTGATTTCGAATAAACAACCCCACGCTTGCCGGCCTTGAGATCAAGCACGGCTTTTTTAATGCTCTTGAGTGCCTCGAATATAATACTGAAAGAGGTGTTGGCCATCAGCAGTATGGCCGTGCT
>CAZHLC010001021.1:0-1579 GCA_964532545.1 uncultured Leptospiraceae bacterium
GAAAAAAGTCTGTTCCTGAATGATAACTTGCCAGGGCCATAAAGTGGGCATTACCCAGTTTTCGTTTAAAAAGGTTCTGGTACCCTTTGTTGACAAATTCTGCCCGTTGGGCTTCTTTTTGCAGATCAGCCAGATAGATTTTTTTTAACCTGAGTTTAATTGCCGGGGATATTTGTGCTTTGTACAGGCGCTCAAGACGCTTCTTGGTTTTCAGCATCAGTCTTTTATAGAGCCAAAAGTCTTTTTCGCCCGCAAAGTAATCACCCGCAGAAATGTTCTCAGCCTGCAAAAATATTCTTGCACCCTTCTCTTCTACAAAGCTGGCCAGTGACTCATTAAAAAAAGTATCACCTTTGATATAAAAAGTAGCATGCACCATTTCATGTATGATTAAGGCGGCCAGCTGGGGTTTACTTCGTTTAAGAAAAGAAGACAGCACCGGGTCGTCAAACCATCCCAGAGTTGAATAGGCAGAAACCCTGCTGATTTTTGTATCATAGCCATCATCAGCAAGGTCTTTGGCCTCGGCCCGGGCCTTCTCGAGGTCAAAATAGCCCTTATAGGCCACACGCCCCACAAAAGGAAAATACCACGTATAGCTTTGAAACGATAACGGTTTTACCGCAACCACATTATAGGCCACATGATCACGGCCGATATCAGTATAATATGTGTAAGACTTGTTTTTTTTAAGCCCCAGCCTGGCTATACCGAAGGCCCGCACCTTTTTAATAAAACGCAGCTTATCTTTTGTCTTGGGGGCCACTCTGGGGTCATCTAAAACGGCTTTTATTTTCTGCCGCTTTGAGATAATACCAAGGTGGTTGGTTGACACATGGTATACATAGCCAACACACCCAGTAAGAAAAAGTATGGGCCAGATTCTACATATCGCAGTCAACACTGCCGGTTACCACACCGATTGATGACTGGTAGGTCTTACCTCTTTCGAAGCTGCGCCACTTAGATTCGTTTTTATAGTCGCAGGCATGGGTTTTTTCTGGGCCAGAGAAGATCACCGTAAGTTTGGTTTCTTTCGAACCACGACGTTCACAGCCCATACAGCTGCCCTCTTTGCGCAGTCTTACCTTCGGGTCGCGAATCTTGTCATTCAGGCCACCGTTGCTTTTAACTTTGCGCCCAACCTGCCAGCGGTTCACAGTATAATAACACTTATCGCCATAGACAGGTTCGCTGCGATAGCGGGTGGTGCACTTCTGGGATTCGGTGTAGGTACCATCGCCCCGGTCTCTCTTGACCATGCGGCAGTCTTGCCCATCGGCGACTTTTCTGGTACTGCGTTGTTCGCGGCGGCGACTGATTGAATAGGCATCATTGGGCATAGAGTCACACCATGCACTGCTGTTCACCCGCTGATACTTTTCAATATTGATTACAGTTTCCCATTTATGGTCAGCCACCTTCAACTCAATGTCTTTTTGCCAGAAAAGGGTGCAGATGCCTGCAACCACCAGCGAACCGACGCCAATGAACACCCATTTGAGCCAGCCGCTTTTCTTCGGGGCTGCGGCCTGCTTGACAGCTTCTGCGGCGGCCTCTTTTTCATGGGCAAGCTTAA
>CAZHLC010001022.1:0-1575 GCA_964532545.1 uncultured Leptospiraceae bacterium
GGTGTTCAACTTCTGGTTCTGGGCCGACAGCACCAACTCGTCATCACTTGATCTAAATTACACCTTTGATCAGAACAAACTCATTACCCAGAACCGCCGTGAGAATACCTATTCACCCGATATCGGCCTCAGTTTCAAATGGTTTGGCCTTGACCGGGTGCAGAGTTCAATCATCACCCGCTTCGGTATTACTCTGCGGGTATTTGACCGCGAGGGTTATGTCAGTGGCACCCCGGCCGCCGATAATGTGATCTTTCAGAATCTGCCACCTGAGCCGGCCGAAGGTGTTAAAGAAAAGACCATCGGCTACAAGGCCTCAATTGAGTATGGTACCGAATTGCCAAAGTTCAGACGCTGGCTGCAGCGGGTTACCAGTTTGAGTCTGCGCCATAACCCCCAGAATACCATCAAGTTCACAATGGAACTCAACCGTTCAAAATATGACCAGACCAACCTGCAACGGCCTGATGTGAGAGATCAATTTATACTGTCAGACAAACTGAATATCAATCTGCATACCAACGTGACCGGCGGCATGGAGCTTATCGGCGTATACGATATTCTGCGAAATGCTCAGGGCAACGGGGTAAAACAGAAGGTAATCGGTTTTGAGATGGCGTTTTTCGCCAAAATTCTTTTTTAATCTACACCCAGATCGGGTAAATGGTCACCAATCAAGCCATCTTCGAGCATGCTGATTAAGTGCATGGTCTTCTCTTGCATGCGGGTAAGTTCGGTAGAATCACCGATTTCACCCTTCTTTTTCGCCTGAAAAAGTTCATCTGCCAGGTTAAGGGCCACCAGCAGGGCCATACGAAGGGGGTCGGTATCTGGGGCTATGTCTTTAAGCTCTTGCAGCTTTTCGTTTACATAACGTGAGAGGGTAACCATGTATTCTGGGTCAACATCACCCCGCAGGGTATACTGTTTGCCCATGATCTGCACTTTGGCTTTCGATACAAGGTCACCCTCACTCATAGAGGTTTGAATTAAGAAGCTTTATCTTCTTTCATTTCTTCTTCGACGATAAGAAAATCTTCTTCATCGTCTTCGTCGAAGACACCCAGTACATCGTCATCGTCTTCAATTACAATTTCGCTTGATTCATCATCAGCGGCTGCAGCCGAAGCCTCTTCAGCGGGCTCTTCATCGGCGATAACGATTTCTTCTTCGTCATCATCAAGCAGAACGATTTCATCATCGTCATCGTCATCTGTTACTACAGGCGACTCATCAGCAGCCGGAGCGGGGCTGCTTTCTTCTTCGACAGCAGGTGCTTCTGCAGCAGGCTCAGGTTCGCTTACGGGCGCTTCAGCAGCTGCAGGTGGTTCATCAGCTACGGTTGATGCAGCCGAGTCAGAAACGGCACCAGAGTCACTCGATGAAGATTCACCTTTAAGGTTATCAAGACGGGCCAGAATCTGCAGAATCTTGGTTTCAAGCTCTTCTTCTTTGGCTTTCAGTTTGCTCAATTCAGTAGTAGCTTCTTCAAGCTGCTCTTGCAGCTTTTTAGCTTCTTTCTCTTTTTCTTCTGCGGTCAACCTCAACTGATCGTTGGTTGACTTAAGATCATCA
>CAZHLC010001023.1:0-1572 GCA_964532545.1 uncultured Leptospiraceae bacterium
AGCGGGTTTGAAACAATAACCGTCGCCGCAGAACCAAAAACTGTAATAAAAATTGAGGCCACATCTACGATGTCGCCAAAACCAAGGCCCGCGGCAATAATACCGACGACAAGGGCAATCAGGGCAACTATTAAACCACCGAGCGAGGCTATATCCATATTATTCTATCCTACTCTTCTCTAGAAAAATCTGTCGATTATACGCAATTATCCTGCTAATAATTTCGGGCGCTTTTTCGCGAACTATTAGTGTTTTCTCTGTGGTTAGCTTGAGAACAGTATCGGGGGTTTCTTCTATGGTCTCAATCAGGTTGGGGTTGATAAAATACTCTTTTTTATTCAGGCGCGTTAGTTTAATCACTTAAATTATCATCGGCCTCTCTGGGTATTTTTTACAGTGCTGTTGGCTGATTCAGGGCCTGGGGCATTCTTTTCTCGATCAATGAGTGCTGTAACCCGAGGGGGCTGTAATCAATAATAGACAGATCAAAATTCACGCTATCAAGCAGGGTCTGCATATTCTGGCGCGCTGTAACCAGCTCGGCGGCTGTTTTGATGGCATGACGCCCTGCAGGGTAAAGCCCACTGCCCTTTTTCAGGGTAATCTCATATTCAAGTAATTCACGGCTGCTGAGCCGATCAAAGGCCCGGTTCAGTTTTACCAGCCGTGAGTAGAGCTGGTTTTCTGGGTAGGCTAGATCAAGGCCCAGCAGATAAAGAGGCGGTCTGCCCAAAGGCTCAAGACGCATATAAAAGTAGAAAAAGGCCGCCAATATGCAGCCTACTACGGTGCCTGGTGAGATAAGTTCTGTCGAATTTTGAGGTGGCTGCTCACCCCTCAGGTGAAATCGAAATAGCTCATTAGACCCACTTATATTCTGTTCATTGACCCCAACATAGCAGGCGAGTTTTTCTTTATATAGAGGCTTCAAATAACCGTGGGGCCTGTTTTCAACCGAAAAAATAATACGACGACTCTGGCTGTGGCGCTCGATAAAACCCCGCGCCACCGAATCGGCTAATAAAAACAAGGCACCCTGCTTCTGCAGCTCATAAATTTCAGAGGTGCACCAGTCAAGTGATGGGCCAGAAGCAACAATAACCCAGGGGCCCCGGCACATCTCGGCTGATAGCTCAGCCAATGGGCGATAGTTAAACTTCATTTTATTTGAAAGATATCGTTTGATAACGCCAGAAACGTAAGTCTTTTGACCAGTGATCTTCAGCCAGCCCGGCTTTCTTTTTTAGCTGCATTAGAAATTGAGCTGGCTCGGCCAGACTCTGCCAGACTGCCGGCAGAAAGGTGGCCCGCTTAGGCCCTTCTTGCAATACCAGCCCGTCAACCCCGGGTTTGATCTGCCGCAGAAGCTCATCTTCGCTGGCAACCTCAAAGGCTATGGGCTCTGTAAGAACAGAAATTTCAATTTCAACCTGCTGCCACTCAGATGTTTCGAGCCCCTTGAAACGAAAATCGCGAAAGGCTGCCCCGAAGGCATTCTCTGCTACATCTTCAACCAGGGGTGCTTCGGCTTCAAGTGAGCCAACGCAGCCCCGCAGCTTTGTATGTTTTCTC
>CAZHLC010001024.1:0-1572 GCA_964532545.1 uncultured Leptospiraceae bacterium
ATACGATTCTGTGATTTTCAGGCCTGAAGCGTTTTTATGGCCGCCGCCTTTAAACAGGCGGGCAATTGACTGCACATCGTAATCACCAACCGAGCGCAGTGAACACTTGGCCTGGCCTTCTTCGGTTTCGGTAATCAGGGCGGCGATACGCACGCCTTTTGCAGCCAGCAGCATGTTTACGATACCCTCATTGGGTGAGTCGCCCAGCTCGAGTTTAACTTTGTACTTCTGCCGGGCTTTGCCAATCACATAACCCAGTTTTTTATCGATGATCAGTTCAGAAAAAATACGCGAGAGGTAGGGCAGCCGGTCAATGGCGTTTGATTCATAGATGGCCCGGTAAATGCTGTCACTGTTTATATCAAACGAAAGTAGTTCGCCACCGGCCAGATGAGTGCGTAACGAGGTTTTGGGATACCTGAAGTTGCCAGTATCTGCAACAATGCCGGTATACAGAGCCGCTGCCGCCTCTTTATTCAATGGTTTGTTAAAGTGGTGGTAGAGATCCCAAACTATTTCGGCTGTGGCTGCATAATCTGCATCAACGCAGAAATTCTCTTTTTCTGGCAGAACATGGTGGTCGATGGTAGCCCAGCCCAGGCCTGCTTCTATGAAGGCATCAGCTACCTTCTCGCTGCGTTCGAGTTCAGAGCTGTCGAGAATAAACACAAAGCGGTCTTTAAACAGCTCATCTTGCTGCTCTTCGGTGAGATCATTGATGTTATAGATATAATCGGTATCGCCAATAAAGGCCAGATACTCAGGAATCGCTTCATTGTTGATAATAATACATTCTTTGCCCAGGGCAGTGAGCAGATGGTAGAGGCCCACCTGTGAACCCAGACCGTCGGCATCGGCGCCAATGTGAGTGGTTAAAATAAAGCGCTGGTTCGCTTCGATAAAACGGGCTGCCTTGGGTATAAGGGGTGATTGGGGCGTATAGTTTTCAAGCAGCTTCTCGCTCAGCCCCTGGTTAAGCTTAAGGGTTTCAGGTATCGCCTGCATACAGCGGGCAGCCTCGGTGCTTCAATTGGCCCGTCATTTGTTTTTTAACAGATTACTTTTGACAGGCCGAGTGCGAAAAAAAGTCTCAATTTAATGAGGCTACTGAAAGATTATCTGCTCAAGGCCGAAGAGTTTCTGCGCGAGAAGCAGGTCGTGAAGCCGCGCCTTGAGGCCCAGTTGATTTTTTCGCATGTGCTGAATATTCCGCGTATATCTCTTTATACCAATGAGCAGTTACCCCTTGAAAACAGTGAGGTAAACCGGTTACGTGAGCTCTTGGTTGAAAAATCGAAGGGTAAACCTACGGCCTATCTGCTGGGTAAAAAAGAGTTTTTTTCGCTCGAGTTTGAGGTGAGCGAGTCTGTGCTTATTCCCCGGCCTGAGACCGAAGAGCTCTGTGAGTGGGTGATTGAATCTGAAACTAAAAACTTGCCGCTTATCTGTGATCTGGCCACTGGCTCTGGCTGTATTGCAGCAGTATTAGCCAGTGAAATGAACTCTGAAAAAATTTTGGCCCTCGATATTTCACCGCAGGCCCTTGAGGTTGCTGCAAAAAATTTGGCAAAA
>CAZHLC010001025.1:0-1569 GCA_964532545.1 uncultured Leptospiraceae bacterium
CAACGCCGTGAAAACAGGGCGACTTCGTCTTCTTTTAAAGGCCGGGTACTTTTTACAATTTTACCACTCTTGGTTTTAATCTTTACTTTTTTGAACTTAAAAGGAACGCTAATGCGTTCACCACCAATATTCTTATAGATACAGAAATGCAAATGAGACTGGCTAGACATGCCGCTGTTGCCATTGTAACCCAGCAGCTGCCCCCGCTTAACTCTCTGCCCGTCTTTAACAACAACCCCGTTCTGTTTCAGGTGAGCATAAAAAGAAGAAAAACCCTTATGTTTTAATGAAACCGTATTGCCTGCGCCTGAGTATCCCCCCGGTTTATTATCTGGTTCATTGGCAACGATACCATCAACCACCCCGGCGGCCACTGCATATACTGGTGAGCCAAACATATAGTAGTGGCTGTTCTTGCTGCCATCGCTAGCGGGCTTTTTGATACTTTTCGCTTTATCAACCCGGGCAAAGTCATAACAATAGTTGGCGTAGCCATTGTGTGTCATGGCCGAGCCACCGAATTCACTGAAGATCAGGTTCTGACCGGCCAGTGGCGGGCCAAGCCCGGTTACCGGTTTTGGCAGCTTATGCTTCTGCCAGAAAAGCTTATAGGCCTTTCTGCGGTAACTGATGGCCTTGAGTCGCAGCTTCTTAGACGGCTGGTTGTGAATTCGAAAATTGGCATAGAGCTGAAAACCATAATCATCATGCAGCTGCGAATCAACAGGCAGGGCCTGAAACAGACGGCTGTAGGTGGCCTCGAACAGAGAGCGGTCATTGTATTCACGCAGACCAAAACGAACGATCAATCGATGATGCCATTGTTTATATTGGTTATTCTTAACAATGAGATTAACAGTGCGCTCAATGTGTGACTTGACCGCAGCACGCCTGCCTGCCTTGGCATCATGTTTATAGTGCAGGTAGCGGGTATAGGGCAGGGCCCGGCCAAAGGGCTTGTAATCGGCAAATTTCTGCTGCCCCCGGCTGAATTCTTTGATAGCGGCCTCAAACTGCCCCAGCTCGCGGTGGCTTTTGCCCAGCAAGAAAATGGTATATGCTTTTTCATCAAGCTGGGCCGAGCGCTGCAGCAGTTTGATTCTTTGTGCGCCATCTTTCTCAACCCGGGCCTTGCTGCGCAGCAGCCGGGCCAGAGTTTTATTCACTTTGTTATCGCCAGGCCACCGGCCAAGGGCCTGCTCGCACAAAGAGATAGCTTCATCAAACTTTTTCAGGTTCTCGAGGGCCCAGGCCCGGCTGGTATAGGCCCACTTTTTCTGGGGATTTTTTTCTATATAAGATTTCAGTTCTCGATTGGCATTAACAAAGTCTTTTTTCTTCAAGTAGTCTGTGATCAGGGCAGCCTGGGGCTTAGCCGAAACAGAACTGCCCAGCAGAAAAATCAGTACCAGAAAATAGCGCATACTCACCTATTGAATCAGCCGTTGAAGATGCAATGACAATTCGAGGGGCTTACAACCAGTCAATGGGGTCAACCAGGTAGCACTTCTGCAGTTCTGCGTACAGTTCAGCATGTTTATTTTTCAGCTGCCTGGGCTTTTCGAAAAA
>CAZHLC010001026.1:0-1569 GCA_964532545.1 uncultured Leptospiraceae bacterium
AGCATGCTAAAACCTATATGGGCTGGTCAAAACCACGTATGGCAGCCTATGCCCTGAATCACTTTATTCAGTGGGCCGAGCGTCATGGCCAGCAGAGCGAGTTGCTTGAAGCGAAACAATTGCTGAGCGAAGCTGGCAGCGACTATGCGGGCCCCCGGTTTTCTCATATGAAAGAGGTTTTGTCTTCGGGTGAAATTCTATTTCTTGAGAGCGAGGCCTCAACTGAAATCTATATTGTAGCAAAGGGCTCAGTAAAACTTTTTAACATTGTGCGCGGTCAAGAATACGTGATTGATATTCTGGGCGAGGGCGAGATCTTTGGTGAGATGTCGTTGATTGAAAAGGCCCCGCGCATGGCCTCGGCCATCACCGATGGCGAAGCAGAAATCATGCGCATGACTTCAGAAAATCTGTTTGATCACGTGGGCGAGACTCTGATGCAGAGAATTTTCGAGAGCCTTGCAAGGCGCATCTGGTTTTCTCATCAGCGGCTGATTATTCTACGCATCGAAAGCCCGGTTACCCGCCTCTATGCATTTTTATACAATTCTATTCGCGATCAAGACATCAAGCTGAAACGACCAATCGATAAAAGTTACCATGTTGAGCACCAGTTTAATATCCCCTTTGATGAACTGAAGATTATGTGCGGGCTGCTGAAGGTTAAAGACGAAACCTTAAAACCCTTTCTCGATGACTCGAACATCGTTATTGAAGAAGAGCGCATAACCGTGCGCAGTCGCAAACGGGTTGAAGAGAAACTGACCTTTTTCAAAGCTCGTTCGGGGCAGATCGCTGCCAATTTAATGTAGCAAGTCATGAGTGAAACCGAGTTTACCGAACTCAAAATTGGCAGCTCTTTGCGTCTGCACATACCCGTTGATTGGCAGTTCTCGGCCGCTGGCGATGAGTTTAAGGCAGAAGCACCAGAGCAGGCGGCTTCTATGACTCTTAAGGCTGGGCCGGGCGAAGATGTAATGGTTGAAAAACTGTTTCAGAGTTTGCTGGCTGAGTGGCAGGCGGTGGGTTTTGAGCCTGAGGGTGATATCACTTTAAGCGAAGATACTGCCTGGTTGCCCATGAACCTGACTGGCGATACGTTTCACTTGATGGCAGCGAAGGTGCTGAAGCTGGGTGATACAAACCTGCTGAGTTATTTTCTGTTTACCCTCAGAGACCGTGAGACCCGCACAGCTCTGCAGGTTGATCTGCTGCACATCATAGAAAGTTTTCAGGCATCGTAGAGCTGGCGAAAGGGCCTGGCCTCTTCGAGCTCATAGGCCAGCTCTAGCAGGGTACGCTCATGCCCCTGACTGGCGGCAAACTGTACCCCCACTGGTGTATGGGTTTCTTCATCAAAACCCAGGGGCAGACTGATGGCCGGCGCACCTGAGGCATTCTGCCCGGGGGTGTAGGCCGCAAAGCGCCGCAGTCTGGGCATAAGAATTTCAAAGTCGAGCTCTGGGTCGCCAATGAAGCCGATCTCTGGCGGTTGGGTTGCGATCACGGGCGAGAGCAACACATCGTAGTGGGCAAACAGCCGTTGCTCGCGCCGTACATGCTGGGCAA
>CAZHLC010001027.1:0-1569 GCA_964532545.1 uncultured Leptospiraceae bacterium
TGGCAGGCATGATACTCAATGGCTCAAGCAGTTTATTGTTTAATACCTTTTCAGACACAAACCAGCGGGCCAGTTTAACCCGCTGTACAGTCGGTGGTAGCAATTGCGTGGTTTTCGACCTGGGTTATTCTCTCGGCAATAATTCTGGTGGCCTTTCAGACGTGCTATTCTATAATAACCAGCTTTATGCATTTTTTTCAGTACCGGCACCGCCAGCAAATCTTAATCAATTACGTGTATTCAGGTTCAACTTTCCATGAAAGAAATTAAGAAGAAATTGGCATTCACTTTAGTCTTGCTGGCGGGCTTTGGCTGTGCCGACTTGTTTAACCCCGATAAAGACAAAAATCGCAACCAGCAAGATACTTTTGCCAGCTTCTCAGTGGGGGGCACTGTCAGTGGCTTAACAGGTACGGTTGTTTTATCGCTGAACAGTCAAGAAAACCTGACTGTGAACAACAACGGTTCTTTTGTATTCAGTGGTAAGTTGTTAGACCTCTCAGGCTACGCCATTGCTGTCAACGCCCAGCCTGCAGGCGAGACCTGCACCGTCACCAACGGAAGCGGCAAGTTGGCTGGGGCCAATGCAAGCAATGCTACGATAACATGTACCACTGCGGGTATCAGCGTAACAGTGACCAACGCTACCACCAACAATACTAACAAAGCAGTCGCCGCTCCGGCTGTTCAATTGTGGGCAGTAACCACCCTGTATGAAACTGCAGGTTTTACTACTGAAAAAGTTCAACTAGCCGACCAGGGTGGTGGTACTTTCACCGGCACCCTGCCTATCAACACAGCAGATGCATCGGCGCGAACAGTTATAGTATTTGATGATGTGGTCACAAGGGCTCACCCCTATGGTGGTACTTACCATGGCAGCGATGGTAGTGGCAGTCATACTCTGATTTCAACTGACGATTTTTTTTCACCTTGCTCCGGTTTACGAGGGCGACAGCAGGGCACAGGTGGGGCGGCAATTTCGGTTGCTGATTTAGTCGCGACTACCATCATGGGTGCTGCAAACCCACCCAGGTTGCCTGTTTTAAACACGGTTGGTGACACCCCCGGTTCAAACGATGAGGTTCATGCTATAATTTCGGGGCAAAACCCCAGTGATACTATAAATGTAGATTACACAACCTTTACTACCGCAAATGCAACCAACTTTTGCAACTGCACCAGAAGCATTAGCATCGCCCAGTATTCATCATCTACAACCCCCGCAAACCGCAACCCAGATTTCACTGATACCAACTTTGGAACATCTGGTGGGGCCTGTGGGCCCAGAATGCCTTGATTTCAATCATGTTTGCGAAGATTCTTTGCTTGCAATGAGCCTATCTGTTCTTCTCGGTAGTCAGTATTGAATAGCATCTACTGATGTCGAAAAATTCTCTTGGCCAGAAACACAATACCCGCAGCTGTAAAAAACATTAGAAAGCCATAGGTGCTGGGTGTAATGGCCATACGCGAGTTCTCAAGAATATCGGCGGTGATCAACAGGGCCGTGGCCACATTCTGCAAGCCAACCTCGAGGCTGATGGTAAGCGATTGCCGTGGTTCGAG
>CAZHLC010001028.1:0-1567 GCA_964532545.1 uncultured Leptospiraceae bacterium
TAATCGACCTGGTGACCAGTTCAGAACGCTTAAGCTTGCGGCTTTTCATCAAATCGATAAGTTCAGTAGCGTCGGCTATGGCCAGCTTGCCATTCTGGTCGCGTTCAGTTGATAACATGGGGTACTATCAGCAATAGACAATGCTCATCAATAAAAAAAGTAACAAATATCTGGGAAATTTTTCAGCTAAGGGGGTATTACCTTATTAAAAACACGAGGGTAATATGCTTGTTAAAACTTCAGTCTGTTTACCGTTGCGATCGTGGGCTGCGCTACAAGCCGCATCAACCGGGGCCGCCAATGAGCTTGAACTGGCCATAATGTGTGTGAAAAAAGCCATGAAAAGGGATATGCGAATAATCAAAAAGCATGAGTACTCAACATGCAGATATAATCGTGAAGCAGTGGCAGACACTAAAATGTACCTGTTTCTGAGCATTAGGGATTATCAGGCATTTAAAACTTATCGTTTCTTAATGAACTGCAGTTTAAGCTATCTTATTTGTAAGGCAATTGACCGCTATTTACCGGGTGTTCTGCGCACATTGCAGCAGAGAAGAAAAACCCATAACCGAATGTGGGTTATTCTATGGCAGAGTGGGCTCGACCGTATTTTTGCTGGCTTGCATATTAAACGATCATTCGGTGGGCCTAATGTCGCCGGTTGGAGAATAGTTATGACCAGATCAACAGGCTATATCAAGGTACCGAGGTTCAGGCGCAAATAACTGGCTATTTCAACCCAGTTACGATACGTATTTCTGAGTGCAGAGTACGATGCACCGGACATTTATCGGCAATTTCGAGTAACCGATTCAATTGCTCTTCACTGAGGTCGCCCTCAAGTTCAAGTTTGCGTTCAATGCTGTCAATTTTGCCCTCTTCTGTTTCACAGTCGGCACAATCTTTCGCGTGAATCTTGGCATGATCAAGGTAAACCCTTACTCTCTCGAGGGGCCATTTCTTGCGATTAGCATATAGTTGAATCGTCATTGAAGTGCACGCCCCTAGAGACGCCAAAAGAAGATCATATGGTGAAGGGCCAAGGTTCTTACCGCCGAAGCTTTCTGGCTCATCAGCGACAAGCAGGTGGCCGCCCGCTGATAGGTGGGTGGTAAAGGTTCCCGCAGGGGTTTCACTGAATGCCTGGTGATTGTGCTCGACTTTGGCGGGTTCAATAAAGCGCCGTACCCAGGCGCTGAGTATTTGCGCGGCATACTCGCCGTCTTCTGCGCGGGTCAGTAGGTGGTCGGCATCATCGAGTGATATAAAGCTTTTGGGATGTTTCGCCGCCTGAAAAATCTTCGAGGCATTATCAATTCCCACAATATTGTCGAGGGGAGAATGCAAGATCAGCAGTGCCTTACGTAATTTGCCAAGCCCTTCTTCAAGTGAAACTGAGTTTATGTCATCGAGAAACTGTTGTTTGATGTGAAACGGCCTTCCGCCGATATTTATCTCTGCCTCACCTTCTTTACGTACCTTT
Source organism: uncultured Leptospiraceae bacterium (assembly GCA_964532545.1). GTDB lineage: Bacteria > Spirochaetota > Leptospiria > Turneriellales > CAZHLC01 > CAZHLC01. Next base: position 1,487 of record CAZHLC010001028.1, read on the forward strand.
TCGATATCTTTACCGAGATGTTTTGAGACATGTGCGACATTGTAAGGGGCTCTGACAACAGCGATCGCTTTCACTGAAGGT
>CAZHLC010001029.1:0-1566 GCA_964532545.1 uncultured Leptospiraceae bacterium
CAACTGATGATTTTAGAACCGAAAACTTGTCGGCTTTATTACCGTTTACGTGAGTAACAAAATCATAGGGGCGCAGGCCGGCCCGCCATGCAGGTGAGCCTATGGCAACCTGTGCTACCAGTAGGCCTGTTTTACCTTCGATGCCCAGCTCTTTGATCTGGTCTTCGGTGGGGTCTGGTGCAATTGAAACCCCGATGTATGCCGGTTTTATTTTTTTACCAGATTTGAGTTTGTCAAGAATGGCAGTCGCATAGTTCATGGGTATGGCAAAGCCAATACCCACAGAACCACCAGAGCGTGAGTAGATCATCTGGTTGATGCCCACAACTTCGCCCTTGATGTTCAACAGGGGCCCACCAGAGTTGCCCGGGTTAATGGCCGCATCGGTTTGAATGCGGGGTACCCCGTCTGAGGTTTCGACGTCTTGCCCTTTAGAAGATATAACACCCATGGTGAAAGTTGAAGACAGGCCGAAGGGGTTGCCAATGGCAATGGCAATGTCACCAACTTCTATGCGGTCAGAGTCACCAATGTGCACTGTTTTAAGGTTTTTGGCGTCGTTGATTTTCAGCAGAGCAATGTCTGAGTTGGCATCGCTACCCACAATCTCGGCAGATCGGGCCTTGCCTGTTGAGAATTTTACAGTAATCTTGCTGGCCCCTTTAATCACATGGTGATTGGTTACAACATAGCCGTCGCTACTGATTACGAAACCAGAACCCAGGCCCTGCCTTTTCTGGGTGCGGCCGCCTTCGGGCACACCGAAAAAGCGGCGAAATACCGGGTCATTAAAAAGGGGATGCTGTTGTGCCCGCACAATCGATTCGGTTTCAATGCGAACAACCGCTGGGTTCACTTCTTTATAGATTTCGCGCATAGCCTGCTGAACAGACGTTGCCTCTTGTACGGCACTTGATTTGAGCAGAGGGTTGTCACCCTTAGCCTCGATAAAAGAGTCACCGCGGTTGCAGGTGCCAGCAAAAGGTGATATTGCTGCACCCAGAAGAAAAACAAAAATTATCAGGTTCGTAAGTGTCAGCGGAGAAAAGCTCCACTTTTTATGTTCGCTGGTCATTAGTAATGACCTCCTCTTTTATTTATTGTTTCAATAGTTCTATCTGGAATATAATTAGACAAATAAAAACGTCAATGTGCTACCCGAAAAAAATACAGAAGAGGCCTTTTAAACAGCCTGTCTACCGATTTCTACCCAGTCTGCGGGGCAGCCGCCAGTTGAACTGAATGGCTAAAATGCGAAGAACGATTATAAGCCCTATGGCCAAATGTGAAGCCAGATCAACCCGAAGAAACTCTTTCAGCAGAAAATAACAGCCAGCCCCTAGCAATGCGGGGGCGGCATAGAGTTCTTTGCGTAGAACATAGGGAATTCGGTCGGCCAGAATGTCGCGCAGCACCCCGCCACCAATGCCGGTGAGCACCCCCAGAAAAATGCAGGCCCAGTTATTGAGGCCGGCCCCTTCACCCACCTGTACGCCCGCAAGGGTAAAGATGCCAAGGCCCAGGGCATCGAGTATGGCAATCAGCTTTTTAAATGATTTAATGTGG
>CAZHLC010001030.1:0-1564 GCA_964532545.1 uncultured Leptospiraceae bacterium
TGACTTTGGGGTGAATGTTTAACTGCACAAACAAAAAGGGCACGGAAAATCCGTGCCCTCTCAAATTTAACTGTGGTGCTTCTGCTACAGTTTGATTTTACCCGTTACGGTAAAGTCACGCTCAATCAGCGGTGCAGTGAACACATTGTTCTGGCCATGGGGCAGTAATTGCACAGTGGCCGCATCAAAAACCTTGACCATTTGCAGATCACCGGCTGTGCCATAGCCACCGGGCAGGCTGCGCCAGGCGATTACGCCGCGATTACCCGACATAAGAATCGTTGGGTTATCTTGGGCCCCTGGTTGGGTACTGTCGAGGCCGAATTCACCTGAGATAAAGGTTACGTTGTCATCGATTGTATTTTTTATGTCAACAATGCGCCCCTTGACCTCAGCAACTGGGCTAACACCAGCATTATAGATTACGATGGCCCGCTCGTTATTCATGGCCACATAGGTATGGCTGGCATCACCCACGTTGGGGGGTGCGTTTACACCAAATTCAGTAGTACCTATCAGCGAACCTGCAGTCACATTAATAATGCGGCAGTATTTTTGGTTAGCCGTGCCCGACGCTTTTGTCCAGCAGACGAGGCCCCGCTCACCAGAAATGGCCACTGCATGAGTTGTGTGAGTGCCCGCCGTACTGTTCACAGTCAGGGCAGGAGTAGCTGGTAACTCAGTGCTTAAATCGAAGATTCGGGTGACCACGGACCAATCAGAGCCACTTACAAATTGCTCCCACGCTACGATGGCCTTTGAGCCTGAAACTGCAACCCGGGGGTTATAGTTCTGCTTGCTGCCATTATCTGGGGCCAGTTCGATTGATGAACCTGCGGTGTTGGCAGGTATATTAACGTAGTTACCGACAACATCTTCAATAGAGCTGATGCGGTAGGTCACCAAGGCAGTATCTTGATAAGCCGCAATAGCGGGCGTGATCAGCGGGTAGCCTCCAGTCGCTATTACCGTATTTGATGTAGGTGAAGCAGGCGAGGTCATATTAACCACAGCTGTGCGCACTCCCCAATTGCTGGCACTCTCGTATGAATCCCACGCTACTAGCGCCCGGCCATTTGAAATGGCAACCGCGGGCTTACTGCTTACCCCAGGAGCTGTAGTGCTTATGCTGAGTACTGAACCTTCTGCAGCCATTGTTTGCAGGTTCACAACCCGGGCCTTAATGTCATAGGTAGCCAGACGCCAGACAACTAGTGCACGGCCATCAGATCCAACCGCCAACTCGGCATTCGGCACAAGGCCGGTATTGGCTGAGCTGATAACTACATAGCTACCAATCTGAAGGCCTGTGTTCAGATCGATAAAGCCGGCACGCAATTCAAAAACATTGCTAGATGTCTCAATGGGCCAGACTACAATGCCGCGATTCTGATAGACTGCCGTAGCATGTTGCCGGTTGCGATCGGTACCGCCGTGATCAACCAGGTCGGTGGTTCTACCGAAGTTGACTTCATCGTTATCGACCTGCAGCAACATGCCTGCCCCAGAGTTGGCGGTTACCGCAAAGGGGTTATCAAACATCGTTGCCAGTTTTGAGGCATCA
>CAZHLC010001031.1:0-1560 GCA_964532545.1 uncultured Leptospiraceae bacterium
AGATCACAGCCTGTATTATTATGTGCAAAGAAACACCTTCTTTAATTTATACACCGATCTCAGTTCTTATCAGAGGTACAATGACCAGCCCTATAACTGGCTACTCTATGAGGGTGAGGCATGGGGCGTTTATCTGCGACAACAAATCGACATGCACGTTTTCTGGAAGATTTACTTCAGGGGCAGAAACGAGCTGATCTACGTACGCACCCGGGTTGAAGCAGCTTCAGGTGATTATATTCAGGTGTCAGGCAACGACGTCTTTTCAACTGCCTTAATGGTTCGACCTTCAAAACATCTCGAATTCGGTATTCAAGTTTCGAATGTTCTGGTGGGCTATGTAGAGCGTTTCAGACTGCCACAGACCCAGCGACCGCAAGAATCGCCCCCTACCCTGCCTGCCAATTCACGTATACCCATGTTCTTAGAAGCAGCCCGCGGGCCATTGGTTGACTTTTATCTTTATTTCAGGTTCTAATGATCATCTTAAAGACCGGTCGGGTATTGCTGCGAACTTTTGCCGAAACAGATTTTAACGCACTTTACTCTATTCTTTCTGATGGTGAGGTAATGCGGTTCATCGGCAATCAGAAACCTAAAAATAAAAAGCTGGCCCGGGCCGAACTCACCTACTGGATAGAACACCAGAACCGTTTTGGCTTCAGTCAATGGGCTATTATAGAAAACAATAACCTCATTGGCCGAGCCGGGCTCAATCATCTTGACGGTTCAGAAAAAATCGAGCTGGGTTATCTTCTACAAAAGCCTGCCTGGGGGCGGGGCCTGGCCACCGAGATTGCCAGAGCCCTGGTTGAGTATGCAAACGACAACCAGATCAAACCAATTGTGGCCGTAACCCACCCTGAAAATACCGCATCGCAGCAGGTGCTGCAAAAGGCTGGTTTAAAGGCAGCAGGGGTTGCTTTTTTCTACGGCAAAAAATGCAGCTATTTCGAATTGTAGTCTTTTCATGGTGCTGAAGAAACAGCTAATGACATGTGAAACGACCAATCTATCTGGTGATTGCTGGCGGCCTGCTGCTTGGTCTAACCTATAAACCCATAGGCTCTTTTAAGCCGATTGTTCCCTTCATCATTGGCATATTACTTTTTTTCAGCTTCTTGAACATAAAGCTGCAATTGAAATCTTTAATTCGCAAAGAACTGATGATCACTCTTTTACTGGCCAGTACCATCTCGCCCATACTTGCCTACTATGTTTTTTCATTCTCATTGGGCCCCGAACTGAAAATCGGTTTAGTGCTGGTGGCGTCTGCCCCCAGCGGAATTATCATGCTGATACTCAGCGAGTACGTAGAAAAAAAAGATTCACAGCTGATTGTAAGCAACTTCTTTCTTACTCATTTCGCAGTGATTATCTACCTGCCAATTCTATTAAAAGCGCTGATTGCAAGCACCATCGAATTTTCTCAATTTAACCTGTTACTGCAGGCTATGCTGCTGGTAGTTGTACCCTTTTCATTGGCTGCAACAACGCAACGCGTATTGAAAACCGCCAGCCTTGAGAAGCTAATTAAGGCAAAAAAGATTATTGTGCCTG
>CAZHLC010001032.1:0-1552 GCA_964532545.1 uncultured Leptospiraceae bacterium
GAGGCCCACAGAGAATGACCTGCAGAGTGGCTGGGTTATTCTTGATTTTAAAGACTTTGTCATTCATCTTTTCACCGCCGAACGGCGCGAATTCTATAACCTTGAAAACCTCTGGAAAGATGCCCAGCAGATTGACTGGCAGTAAACAGCTCTGGCACCCCTATACCCCGGTGCAGGGGGCTCTGCCCGAGATTGAAATCAAACGCGCCCGCGGCGTCTACCTCTACACAACTGATGGCCGCAAACTGATCGATGGCATCTCATCGTGGTGGGTGAATGTTCATGGCCATGGAACCCGCTGGCAAGCGGACCTGATGAAAAAGCAGACGCGCAAACTTGATCATATTCTTTTTGCCGGGTTGGTGCACGATGAGGCCCGGCAGCTGGCCCGGGCCCTTCTGCCACTTTTACCTGGCAAACAAGAGCATATGTTTTTTTCAGATGATGGTTCAACCGCTGTTGAGGTAGCCATCAAGATGGCATTGCAGCACTGGCATAACCAGGGTATCAAACGAACAAAGCTGATTGCCCTGCGGGGGGCCTACCATGGTGACACCTTCGGCGCCATGTCGGTTTCTGACCGTGGTATCTTCACCCGCCCCTTTCACAAGCAGCTGTTTGATGTTGAGTTTATTGATTTTCCGCAGCATGAGAATGCTCTGAAACAGTTTGAAAAACTGATTCGCCGCAAAGACATCGCTGCCTTTATTTATGAGCCCCTGCTGCAGGGTGCGGCTGGCATGCGGGTTTATGAACCAGAAATGCTCAACAGTCTGCTGCGCCTGGCGCGAGAAAATGGTGTGCTGGCCATCGCAGACGAAATACTCACCGGATTTTACCGCACCGGCACAATGTTTGCCTCAGAGCAGCATGACGAGAAGCCTGACATCGTCTGTCTGTCAAAGGCGATCTCGGGGGGTCTTTTGGCCATGGGTGTGACCACCTGCAATGCAAAGGTATTTAAACCGTTTGATTCGCCCGACCCCATGCACACTTTTTATCATGGCCATTCTTATACGGCCAACCCCATAACCTGCGCCATGGCGGTTGAAAGCCTGCGTCGCCTGCAGAAGCCGGCCATGCAGCAGAATATCAGCAACCTCTGCAACGCGCAAAAAGAATTTATCGAATCAGTCAAGTCACACCCAGCGCTTAGATCGGCCCGCCATTTGGGAACTGTAGCCGCCATCGAACTGGTTACCCCCGAAGAAACCACCTATCTCAATGAGGCCCGGGCCAAAGTGTTTAACTTTTTTCTAGAACGTGATATCTTGCTGCGGCCCCTGGGCAATGTGGTCTATTTTCTGCCACCCTATGTAATCTCAAAGCGTGAGTGCAACAAGGTGCATGAGGCCATGCGGGCCTTGCTTGAAGCCTGGCCTCTTTAATTATTTTAACAGAGCCGGCTTCAGCTGCTGTATCAAAACCAGATAGAGGGGCACACTGAATATCGCCAGCAGATTTGAAAACGTGCTCTGCAACACCCCGTACGCACGGTTGCCGCTGTAGAGGGTGATTAAAACCATGACGCCAATGCTGGCGGGCATGATGG
>CAZHLC010001033.1:0-1545 GCA_964532545.1 uncultured Leptospiraceae bacterium
GGCTGGCCTTTCGTTATGAAGCCGGTTCTGAGCTGGGGGCCGAGCTGACGGTGAAACAAGAACTGAGCAGCTTCAGCCTGCCCGCCAATATACCGGGGTGGCTGCAACAGTATCAAGAAGCCAGCAAGGTGAGCCCTGCCTATGAGTATTTCTATGAAAAAGTACAGTCTGGTTCTTTTCACGACGGTCGGGCGACCATTCGCTCTATTTTTAATCCCCTGGTTGAATTTACCGGTCTTGTGATTTTTGGCAGCGATGGCTGGGCGATGCCAGCCCTGTTTCGACCGGTTAAGAATCAGTATGTTTTGCTTACTGAAGCTGACCTTGATGCCAACTATGCCGGCAGTCATCTAAACAATGAACAGGGCAGTCGCTACAATTATCGCCTGAATCTGCCTGCAGAAAAAGAAGGTCTTGGTTTCGGCGATAAATATCCCACTGTTAAAACACCTTTTAAAAGCCCCTGGCGGGTTGCCATTGCTGGTACCCTTGAGAAAATCTTCGCCTCAACCATGGTGACAGACCTTGCACCCGGGCCTAAGGGTGACTTTTCTTATGTAAAGCCGGGTAAAACTTCGTGGGATTGGTGGAGCTATCTGCAAACAGGTGGTCTCAAGCGACAGAAGCAGTATGTCGATGCTGCAGCCGAGTTTGGCTGGCAGTATACCCTCGTTGACGCCAACTGGAACAAGTGGCCCGCAGCCTATGACAAACTGGCTGAGCTAGTGACGTATGCAGCTGAAAAGAACATCGGTATTCTGCTGTGGTACAATTCAGGTGGCCCGAATAACCGGGTAACCGAAGAGCCCCGTGATTTGATGTTTGATAGAGAAGCGCGCCGCAGCGAAATGAAAAAGCTGCAAGAGCTTGGCATCAAGGGTATCAAGGTTGATTTCTGGCAGAGTGATAAGCAGGTTACGGTAAAACATTATCTTGAGCTGATCGAAGATGCTCATGAGTTTAAGCTCATGGTGAACCTGCATGGCTGTACGATTCCCCGGGGGTGGCGGCGCACCTGGCCTAACCTCATGACCCTTGAAGCGGTCAAGGGGGCTGAGTGGTATCGCTTTCCGGTTTTTCGCGGGCCAAACTCAGCTGACAATATTTACTATACCCTTACCCGCAATGTAATTGGGCCTATTGATTACACCCCGGTTACATTTGCCGCAGCTCTTGAAGACCAGCAGATCAGCTATGGCCATTCACTGGCTCTGTCTGTGGTACTGCAGTCATCGCTGCAGCACTTTGCTGACACCGCCGATCAACCAGAGGCAGGCTATCGCAGAGTGTTTAAAGACTATGGCTTTGTGAAAGACTTTTTGGCCCAAGTGCCTGCGACCTTTGATGAGAGCCGCCTGTTAAAAGCTGACCCTGACAGTCATCTTGTTGTGGCCCGCCGCTCTGGTCAAACCTGGTATGTGGCCGCAATCAGTTCAAAGGTGGTGCAAACCAGCTTTCGTCTACCCCGGGCTATCACTGAGGGATACATTATATCATCGCAGGTCGATAAATTCGTAAAGAAGCCACTGGGCCGCGGTCGAACTT
>CAZHLC010001034.1:0-1543 GCA_964532545.1 uncultured Leptospiraceae bacterium
ATGCTATCGGCTTCTTCGCGCCAGATGTACAGGTTTTGAGTTTTCCCGCCTGGGCGGGCTGAGATCAGGGTTTGGTGTAGCAGCCCTGCTTTGACTGCACCGAGCCATCAGAACCGGTGCGACTGAGGGTTAAGCAGGCGGTACCTTCGGGGCACTCAGCATCATTTGTACAGGTTACGACGCAGAGCGCTTCAGTCTGGCTGGCAAAGCACCACGAAGACCCCGTACATTCACCTGAATCACCAAAGGTATTACAGCTTTTGGTGCAATAACCATTGGCCGAGATCTGGCTGCAGGTGCCGCCGCCTGCGCAATCGTCGCTGATGGTACAGGTAGCGCCGACATCGACTTCATCGCCACTGCAGAAAGAAAGCAGTGAAAAACTGAACAAGATGATCAGTAAAGGCCGGCTCATATGATTAAATGCAGAGTACATATTGGCGGGGCCAAAAATCAGTCAGCCGTAACGGTAACCACCACTCTACGATTACGGCCGCGCCCCCAGCCAGTTTTATTTGTGCGGGCCGGCAGGCGTTCTCCGTAAGCTCGAACCTTAAACTGCGCATCAGGAAACTTCTTCTTCATAAGACGGTAAACCCCCCAGGCCCGTTTACGACTGAGGGCCCGGTTAAACCCCGGTCTGCCCCGGCTGTCGGCATGGCCTGCAATAAAAATGCGAGAAGAGTCGGCTATGTTAAGCCCATTGATCTTGGCAGCCTGCTTTTTATTAATATAGGCCGAATCTGTACCAAAAAAGATAAAGATGCGCTGGCTCTCTACTTTACCAGGCCCTTTGTCTTTTACAGGCTCTTCAATAGTTTCTTTCACTGGCTCTTTTTTTGCGATAACCACTTCTTTTTTAACCGGTTCTTCTTTCACAACCTTTTCGACCTCTGGTTCTTTAGCCGGGGTCAACTGGGCCATGATCTGGCGTTTCTTAGGTTCAGGCAGCTGGGTCAGCTTCACCGTGCTAATCTTCTCTTCTGGCTTGATGGTCTTATGGGTAATTTTCAGCTGGGGATGCTCTGAGCTTTTTGAAAGATAAATCTTTATTTCAGACTCGCCCGGCGCCTGTTTTTTAAAATCAAAACTGCGCTTTAATGGCTCATAGCCTTCTGATTTTACCCTGAGATCATAGATCCCTGGTCTTTTCAGCAGCACTTCGTAGCCCTCTCTCTGAAAGTATTGATTAATAATCTGCCCCTTTAATGAGGCCGACACCTTCTGGCCCGGGGCAAAAACACCGCTGCGATACACATCTTTTTCACGACTACGCAGAATATCAACCTTTACCGGCAGCTTCTCTTTGCTGTCGGCATCATAGAAAAACAGTTTCACAATCGAAGTTTTCTCTTTAATAAAAGCCTCGGGCAGGGGGCTCTGCCAATATACTTTTTCACGGCCCGTCTTGCCCCGGCTGATAATAAGGGCATTCGAGTCTACGGGCATGCGGTGAAGAAAATCATTGTCACTGCTGTTGATATTTCCCCCGAAAGGTTTGGCCTCAGTAGCTACCGCAAGATCAAGATCGGCAACATAGACA
>CAZHLC010001035.1:0-1542 GCA_964532545.1 uncultured Leptospiraceae bacterium
TATACTTTTTAAAAAGCTCAGCTTCAAAGCGCTGCTTAACCCGGTTTTTCATATCATTGCGCACTACCTGAACCAGCTGGTCTTTAACCTCTTCATATGACTTGTTACCCAGCTGGGCCCTGGCCCGGCCATACATCGCGCGCAGCATGGCTTCATTGGGTTCTTTAAACTGCTCTTTCATATAGTTTTCAAGCAGTTTGTCTGGCGTGGTGCCCTTTTCGCGGGCCTCGATGGTATAAATAGCCTTACGTGCTGATTCAAAGGCAATCTGCCGTTTGATTTCAAATTCTTTTTTACGCACTTGAAACAGCTGCGGGTTGGTTTTCAGTTCTTCACCGATGTCGCCTTCGGTTACGTTGCCCCCCTTATAGCTGATCAGGGTTTTACCCGGTTTACACTGAACAAAAGTAAATAATAGTAAAAATGCTAAAATGCTGTATTTCATAATTCCACTCGCTATTAGGTGAATCGACTGACAATCTACTTTTATAAGAAACAGACGGCCAGCAAAATGACCCTTTTATTTTCTGTGCACTGGCCTGGCCTGTGGTTACGCTTTACCGGCTGCTAACAAATTAGATAGCGTCTGCGTTTCTGAGTATTATTCAATATGACTGTATTTGGGCTTGGCATAGAATCTAGTTGTGACGAAACCGGGGTTTCGGTTATTAAAGACGGTGCTGAAATCGTCAGCAACCCCCTGTTCAGCCAGATAGAGATTCATCGCGAATTTGGCGGTGTGGTACCTGAAAAGGCCAGCCGGGCTCATCTTGAAAAAATTTTACCCCTGGTTGAGCAGGCCCTGACTGAGGCCGGTGTAGCCACCGAAGACCTTGCCTATGTGGCGGTAACCTCAAGGCCCGGTTTAATTGGCTCATTATTTGTCGGATACTACACTGCATTGGCAATTGCCGATGTGCTAGATAAACCACTAATCGGTGTGAATCACCTTGAAGCACACCTATACGCGGCCTCACTTGAGTTGATTAACGCTGAGCCCTTAGCTCAATTTGAGTATCCCTTTATGGGTCTACTGCTTTCTGGCGGAAATTCTGCCCTCTATATGGTCAAAGATCTGGGCCAGATCGAAATTATCGGCGATACCATCGATGATGCGGCTGGCGAGGCCCTTGATAAGGCTGCCAGTCTGCTGGGTCTGCCTTACCCGGGCGGGCCCCATGTTGAAAAGCAGGCCCGAGCCTTTCTAAAAAGACAGAGCTTGTCTCAAAGCGAGCTGCGCGCACAGAACCCCCTGCCGCTGATTTTGAAGAGCCAGCCAAACAGCAAGTTTATGTTTTCTTTCAGCGGCCTTAAAACTGCATTACTTTATCTCATGCAGCGACAAGAGGGCAGGTATCAGGTTGATGAGCTCTGCTTTTATTTTCAGCAGCGTATCTTTGATCTGGTATGCCGCAATCTTAAAAAAGCATTACAAACTAACCCGGTAAGGTATGTCATTGCGGCTGGCGGTGTGCTGGCTAACCGAATGCTGGGCGAGCGTCTGGCAGAGGTAGCCGAAGAAATGAATGTAGAGGTTTATAT
>CAZHLC010001036.1:0-1538 GCA_964532545.1 uncultured Leptospiraceae bacterium
GGTGAGCACCTGCAGATTTTCAGGGCGGCTGAAAAACTCGAAGACTTCATCGAGCGATGCTTGAACAGTGACATCTCTGCGTAGCTGGTACACTATGTCAAAGAATATATTAAACCTTTGACACCTCGTCAAATGTTTTGAATTAACTCTTGACAAAAAGTGGAAAAATTACTTCAAATGTCGCACCCTGGCCGGGCTCAGAAGAGACCGAAATATGCCCCTCATGGTATTCTACGATTTTTTTACAAAGGCTCAGACCAAGGCCGTAGCCCCCGGTTTCACGCGAGCGGGCCCTGTCTGTGCGATAAAAGGGCTCAAACAGCCGGGGCAGCTCTTTTTCTTCAATGCCTACCCCATAATCAGTGACTTTTAATGAGGCCTGCCCTTCTTTTTCAGTCAGATGCACATCTACAGGTTTTTCTGAATATTTCAGGGCATTTTCGAGCAGATTGCCCACTAGAATACGAATGCGCTCGCCATCTGCCTTTACAATCAAATTATCAGGCGAATCATGCAGCTTAACTCGATCATAATCAGCCACCCGCTCAGAAACCAGCTTTTTTAGATCAAGCGGCTCTTTGCCGTTTTTGCCATGCTGGCTGTCAAGGCGATGGCTCTCGAGAATCTCGGTAATCATGGTCTGCATTTCTGCGACGTCGGCCTCAAGCGACTTACGCTGGCTTGAATCTGCCAGCATTTCGAGGGCCAGTTTCATACGGGTGAGCGGGGTTCGAATTTCATGTGACACATCTAACAGCAGCTGGTCTTTATCTCTGATCATCTTACCGATGCGGTCGGTCATGTCATTAAAGGCATCGGTTAAATCACCCAGCTCATCACGCGAGCGCACCGGCAACTGCACTTCAAGATTATCACCAAAATCATCAACCCCCTGCTTAAGAGAACGAATGGGTGATAGCATACGGCGAATCAACCACCAGGTTGTGACCAGAATGAGCGTAAGGGCCGCCAGCAAGAAGATGATGACCGCGGTATCATACCTTAAAAAGACCTTATGGGTGCCTGAAAAAATAAAACTGCCGGCCGGTGTTTTAATCACTTTGTAAAAGCTGCCTCGGTGATGGGCTAAACCGCTTTTACTCTGCCAGGTTCGCATTTTGCTCAGGGCACCCACTGTGGGAATATCTTTACGCGTGGCCCATGACCCACTTTCGGCCTCAAAGCGCACACTTAACCCCAGGGGCTTCAGGCTGTTTTCGGCTCTAACCTTTTGCGGGGGCTCGCCAAACTCTTTCACCAGATATGAAAGATATCTTTCTGCATTGTTTCTTAAATATTGGTTATCGGGGCTGAAACGAAAACGTCTGAAGGCAAAGCCAACGACCAGGTTCACCATGAACCCTGCCCCTACCAGAATCAATACCAGCTTGAAGAAGATTGAACCGCGCAGCTTTTTCATATCAGTTGTTTTCAGTTCCGATGAACATATAACCGCGACCCCAGATGGTTTTCAGGTAACGAGGGCTCTGGGCATCATCACCCAGCTTCTGGCGCAGCCTGCTGATTAGAATATCTAC
>CAZHLC010001037.1:0-1536 GCA_964532545.1 uncultured Leptospiraceae bacterium
GATACCAACTTCGATTTCGAAAAATGGCGCCATGAGAAAACTGAGAGTTGGCAGTGCCAGGCTGAACATGGCTGACCCCACCAGAATCAACTGTATCATGGGCGAAAGGCGCCGTTCTTTTTTACTGCGCAACTCAATTACTGTGAGAATAATACAGTAGCCGAGAAATACCAGGTGCACCAGACCTATAATCTGCACAAACATCATCTCGCTGGCAGAATCAGTGGGGTTGCTGATAAACACAATGGCGCAGAGCAGAGCCCCCAGCCCCGTTACCCAGCCCCAGTGAAACGAGCGGTTAAAAAAACTGCGAAACACATAAATGAACGGAATATTTATCAGCAGTGAAATATACGAAAATACAGCACCGTAGCGGTTGTCAGAAACATAATCAAGAAAGAACAGAAAGTAAAACGATAGGCTGAAGGCAAAAATAATATAGGCCCGCTCAATTCGCTGCACCCGGGCATAGAAGTAAATGAACACGGCTGTCACCTGGTAGATGAACATAGTGGCAATGTGGGGGCTTATTGAGAAGATCCACGCCTGCAGTGAAACCGCCTGGGTGGGTGCAATTTCTGTGGGCGTGAAGTATACCACCCCCCCGGGCACAAACAGAGTGACCGGCAATAGTACCAGCCCATGGGGTGTGGTTAAGATGGTGTCTGCTGTCTGCTCAATGTATTTGCCAAAGCTGATAAGTATGTCGAAGGCAAAAAATGCAAAGACCGCAAAAGGAACAAAATAGCGCAGAATGATCATTGCCCGCTACTCTGCTCTATACTCAAAAGTGAGTAACTTTTGATATTCAACTCTACCCGCTCAGGGGCTCTCAACTTGAGGGTGCGCCGTGTTTTAAAATCTTTATGGCCCAGGGGTGGCCGCTCGGGCAGATCACGCCACTTGCCATCAACTGAAAGTTTCAGACCGCTGCCAAAGTGATTAATTTCCCAGGCTCGACCTTCACCCTGGCAGAGAAAACCTTCCATCTCAAAGCCGCCCTCTTCTTCACGGTCCATAATGTTCTGTAACAGACCGGCAAGGTCGGCAAGGTTCTTAGCCTGGTCTGCCACTGCAAGAAAGTACCCCTTCATTACAAACAGGTTGATGGCATTGGCCCGGTGGGGCCGCCTCGCAAGACGGCACATCAGAACAAACACTGGCTGCACAGGCGGGCTGCGGCGTAACAAACCACCAAAGAACCCGTCGTTGGCCCGGGCCGCACCCAGCTTCAGATTCAGAATCGCCGGAAAATACTTACGCTCCCAGTTTTCTTTCATTTTACGAATGGCATAGCCATGATAGTCAATGCCCTCTTCTTGCGTAAGAAAGTCTTCAACTCGGCGCGCCAGGCTGAACTCTTTGTTCACCACCTCACTGCGGGGTATGCTGGCACGCAGCAGATCATTTTCAAAAACAACCGCAATCTTGCGGGCTACAAACTCAACAAACTCAAGCTGTGATGATTTCAAAGGTGTAGCAAACCCAATGAAGCCAACCAGGGTATCTCTGAAGGTTATCGGGGCCACCGACCTG
>CAZHLC010001038.1:0-1533 GCA_964532545.1 uncultured Leptospiraceae bacterium
AGTCCCAATTGCTGTGCTTTTAAACGTAAGCGCGCCCCATCATCACCATAGAGGCACAGCATATGCCGATGCATCTCGTTTCGAGTTTTATGGCGATATTTCGTTTTGAGCGAAGAAACCTGGGGGTGTATTGCGATTCGCTTTATTTTTTCATCTTTCAGAACCCTGAAAACACAGAGTCTGACTACCCAACTGTAAGAGAGATTATGTGCCCTTGCGATTGACTCGATCTTTTGCCATATATCGGGCAACAGCTGTATTTCGAATATATCATCAACACCGTGAACGTTTGCGTAGACTCTCATACAGGGGTAATACCCCCTGAGGCGAATTATTTCCCAGATTCTGCGAAAAAAATCAGTTATTATCGGCCTCAACTGCATTTTTTATGCGGTCGAAGATATCGGGTATGGCACTGGCCACCCTGTTCCAGCTGGGCATGAAGGGGGTCTCCATGGGATTTCTCAAATAGGTATCACCGGCCTGCATAATGCTCTGGGCGAACATTTCAACTGCCTGTTCTTCAGAATGTCGGTCGTATTTGAGCCCATTCATAACAGAGTCGGCATAGTATTTATCTACAAAATCAAGGGCCATTCGATAGTAGGTAGCCTTGATTGTGCGAAAAACGCCTTCGTTGAATATTTCACCTGTCGTTGCGAGTTTGCGAAAGAAGGCTTTACAGATATCAATGCTCATTTTATTCAGCCCCTTTGACTGGTCTTCTTCTGAAAGGGGCTGGTGTTTATGATCATATGCATCTGCGATATCTGCCTGGCAGATACGTGCCAGCGAATAATTACGATAAACCTCAGACAGCACACCAATTTCAAGGCCCCAATCGCTGGGAATTCTTATGTTCTGAACCACATCCCAGTACATGCTGAATTCGCCGGCAAGGGGGTAACGAAAGCTGTTCATGTAGTTGAGGTAGCCCCTCTCTTTTGAAAGAGACTTTAACGACACGACTAGCGGTGTCACAAGTAACCTTGCAACACGCCCGTTGAGTTTTTCTGAAGCTCGATAATAGTACCCCTTGCAGAATTTGAAACCAAAAACCGGGTTTGCTACGGGATAAAGCAACCTTGCAAGCATATCTCTTTTGTATGTGGTAATATCACAGTCATGCAACGCCAGGGTGCGGGCCCTGCCTGAAGCCAGAAAATACCCCATGCAGAACCAGACATTGCGACCCTTACCTGCTTCTCTTGGTGAGAGCCCATGGCTGGCCAGTAGCTGGTCTATCTCTCTTAAACGCGGGCCATCGTTCCAGAGAATGCGAAACCTCTGGGGCAACCTTGAGA
Organism: uncultured Leptospiraceae bacterium; assembly: GCA_964532545.1. Lineage (GTDB taxonomy): Bacteria > Spirochaetota > Leptospiria > Turneriellales > CAZHLC01 > CAZHLC01. Next base: position 1,305 of record CAZHLC010001038.1, read on the forward strand.
AATATTCTTTAGCGTGAGCAAACTCATCTGCGTTGGCCCGATCAAGGCCGATGATTATTTCTTCAAGGTAATCAACCTGGGTTAGTTCGGTTACAATGTTGGCAAGGGCCTCTCTTGAAAGCTCAGAGTAAAGACTTGGTAGTACCAGAGCCATTGGGCTGCCCTGGTTTGAGAAACCCTTAAGGTCGGCTTCAAGTTGAGTTACCGCACGGTCACCGAGGTTGTGAAG
>CAZHLC010001039.1:0-1531 GCA_964532545.1 uncultured Leptospiraceae bacterium
GGGCTTCGCTTATGTTGGCTGGCTTTTTAACGAGTCAGTCTTTTAAGGCGTTGAGCTTATCAACCAGCTGCTGCATTTGCTGGGCTTTCTGTAGAATTGCTTCTTTGTTCTGGCGCTTTTTTTCATGCTGATTCAGAAAGTGACCAAACAGCACAATGTGCTCATCAAGGCCTTCAGTCAGTGTCTCTGAGTCTTTCAGCAGCTGCCCGAGGCTGACCTTCTTTTCTTTTTTGGCCATGGCCAGGCTCTTGGTTAATTTTTTACTTCTTTTTGTAAGCTCTTTAATGTGCTTGTGCAGAGCGACCAGGCTGGTGATTTCAGGGCTTTCCATATAAAGTACAGAATAGAAGAGCAGGGGCAGTGGCGCAAGCTTTATTATGTCACTTTTTACAGGGCTTTCGACTGCAGAGAACGCTCTAGCCCGTCAAGAATCAGGTCGAGGCCGAACTCAAAATCGTAAACCCCGTCATAGCTGTCTTTGTAGTCTGATGTTACAATGGTCTCGGTGAGCTCACGCATGTGGGGGTAGCCTGTCAGCATGGGCAAGTACTGGGCAGCCACACTTTTCAATTCTGAAAGATCAAAGGGGTAGGCCAGCATCTGCAGGGTGAAGCCATAGATAAAACTATCGAGAATGTTCCAGGCGTGGTCGGCCATTTTTACCGAAAAGCCGGCATTGCGCAGGCAGCCAAGTGTGGCATCAAAGTAGCGCATTTTAACCGGGCTGGGGGCAGGGTGAGACATCATCAGCTGGCTGGCCCAGGGGTGGCGTAGCAGAGCCTGATGGGCAGAGACTGCCCGGCGGCGCATAGCCCCCCGCCATTCTTTGGTGACACTGGGCAGCTCAATCTCAGCAACCACCAGGTCTATGATACCCCCGAACAGCTCATCTTTATTCTCGACATGATTATAAAGAGACATGGCCTTAACCCCGAGGGTTTCGGCCAGGTTGCGCATGCTCAATGCTGTAATGCCCTGCTCATCAGCCAGCTTGAGTGCAGCCTGCAGAACCCGCTCTCTGTTCAGTGCAGGGCGGGGTTCTACCTTTTTGTTCTGTTTTCTGGGCATTGTTTCAAGTTAAACGTTGATAACCGTTTTACCTCTTGCATGACCGCTGCTGTAGAGGCGCATTGCTTCAGGTACCTGATGCAGTTCAAATGTCTGCTCAATCACCGGTCTAATGTTGCCAGATTCTAACAGCTCATTTAAAAATTCAAGATCTTTCTGATTGGGTTGTACCAGCATGTTGCCGAGGGTTTGGCGGCCCTTCTTTGACAGCATGGGCCCTTTAATCATGGCTGCAAACATCTGTTTCATCTGGCCGCCGATCATCACATAACGGCCCTGGGTGGTCAGTGAATCTCTGTAGGCCTTCAGGGGCTGGTAGCCATTCACGGCCAGAATCAAATCATATTTTTTGCCATTGTTTGTAAAATTTTCTTTGGTGTAATCGATTACAAAGTCTGCACCCAGTGATTTGACCAGCTCTACATTGCGGGTGCTGCAAACCGCTGTTACCTCAGCCCCATAG
>CAZHLC010001040.1:0-1294 GCA_964532545.1 uncultured Leptospiraceae bacterium
CAATATTACCGGGCTTTCCTATGCTGCCGCTGTTTGCGGTTTCTGGCCTGCTGGGGTTTCTGGCCTACAGTATTACCCAGAATGCCCGCCGTGAGAAAGAAGTAGAAGAGAAAAAAGCCGAAGCGCCCGAGCGGCCGGCTACTGAGCGTTTTCTTGATGAAATCTCAGTCGACCCCCTCAAGCTAGAAGTGGGCTATAATCTGGTTTCACTGGTCAGCCCGGCCCAGGGGGGCACCCTGCTTGAGCGTATTACCAACCTGCGCCAGAAATTCGTCCGTGAGATGGGTATGGTAGTACCGCCTATTCGTATCAACGACAATATGGATCTCGAGGGCAACGAATACGCCGTGCTGGTTGGCGGAATTGAAGTGGCCAGAGCCCGGGCCTACCCAGAAAAACTGGCAGCCCTTGATTCAGGCCGGGTCACTGACCCCATTGAGGGTGAGGCCTACCAAGACCCAAGTTATCATTTAAAAGCAGTGCTGATCGCACCCGACCAGAAAACCGATGCCGAGGGCCGGGGTTACATCGTGGTCGATGCTTCGAATATTATTATTACTCATCTAAGTGAAGTTTTACGTTCATATTCGACCCAGATTATGGGTCGCGAAGAAGTCAAGCTGCTGCTTGATAAGCTGAAAGAGAAGTATCCCGCGGTTATTGATGAAATTCAGAAGCTGCCCAATGCCATGGGGCTGGTACAGGCCGTGCTGCATAACCTGCTGAAAGAAAACGTTTCGGTGCGCAACATGGTGGCTATTCTTGAAGCCATGGCCGACAATGTTGAGCGGGTGCAAGACCCTGTACTGCTTACTGAATTTGTCAGACAGCGCCTCGGGCGCCAGATCGTTTTGAACTATCTAGAAGAGGGTAAACTGAACGCCCTGCAGGTAGACCCCATAATAGAAAACGCGCTGCGCTCGGCCATTGGCTATGATGAAAAAGAAGGGCGCATTTTTGCCCTCGACCCCCACGAACAGATTCGTATTCGCGATGCCTTTGTAGCTACTTTTAATGAAATGCAAGAGAAGAAAATCTTTCCGGTGTTTCTGGTTGGTACAGAGGTGCGCACCGGTATATTTATGATGTTAGAGCGCGAGCTCAATGCAAGGTTGTTTGCAGTGATCGCCTATGAAGAACTGCCCCCTGATATCAGCCCGACCATTGTAGGTCAGGTTGTACTTACGCAAGAAGAGGAAGAGGTTACCGCATAATGCAGTACGTAAGAGTTGTAGCCCCCACACACGCTGAGGCTTTAAAAAAATTAAGAGATACCTACGGCCCCGAAGCCATT
>CAZHLC010001040.1:1315-1527 GCA_964532545.1 uncultured Leptospiraceae bacterium
GGCTACCAGCCTGCTGGGCAAGGCCCTGGGTAAAAAACAGTTTAAAATCGAAGCGGCTATTCGTGAAAAAAAGGTCGAGCCCAAGAAGATGAAGGCCAAGCTGCAAGACCTTGAGAGTCTTCTTGAGCGCCATGCGAACCAGCAATTGCCCCCAGAGAAAAATGCGACCCCCAGCACCTCTGTAAACGCACAACAGCTGCTGCGCGACCAAT
>CAZHLC010001041.1:0-1527 GCA_964532545.1 uncultured Leptospiraceae bacterium
ACTTTATTTATTAGGATATAGGTATGCTGAAATGAGCGCAGAAGCGAGCAAAAGAGGCAGAATAAAACTTTAAGAGGAACTTTTATGAAAAATCAAGAAATCAGCGTTGTTTATCGATGGACGGCGAAACCAGGCAAGCTAGATGAATTAAAGAGTATTTATAAGCAGGTGCTACAGCAAATGCAAGATAATGAGCCAGATGCTCTTCAAATGCAGTGTTATTTTGCTGACGAAGAAAATGTACTGATTGTGCATGATCTATTTAAAGACGGTAATGCCCTTGGCGCCCACCTCATGGGTACTGCAGCGCAGCACTTTCCTAAACTGGCTGAAATTGCCGAGCCCGGCCCCTTTCTGTTCTGTGGCGATGTGCCCGAAGAATTAATGCAGGCCGCCAAGGGTATGCAGATGGGTGCCCAGTTTGGTACGCATGCCTTTGGTTTCAGCCGCAATTAATTGGCTGAGGTAGAGCTGTGAAGACAACAATGAAAGCTGCAGCCGCCACCCCAGAAGGTATCAGCCTGGTAGAAGTCGCCAGGCCGGTGCCCGGGCCCCGGCAGGTTCTACTCAAGGTAGTAGCCGCCTCAACCAATGCGGGCGAGGCCAGAGTTATCGGTCGCGATTTCGTGGGCCGTTTTCTGCATGCTCAGACGAGACCGCTGATTCTCGGCTGGGATTTTTCAGGTATTGTCGAGGAGCTCGGCGAAGGTGTCACAGGTTTAAATGTGGGCGATGAGGTCTGGGGGCATTTGCAGTTTACCCCCGGCCAGAAACAGGGTAGCTATGCAGAATACCTGACTGTTTCACCAGCAGAAGTAGCTCTAAAGCCTGCCGGGGTTTCTCACCAGTTGGCCGCAGCTTCACCCACCATAACCATGACCGCTCTGCAATCTCTGCGAGACTGTGGTCGTTTGAGTAGCGGGGGCAGAGTATTGATTATCGGTGCCGCCGGCGGTATTGGGGCTGCGGCCGTGGGCATTGCGAAGCAGATGGGCGCTCATGTTACAGCTCTATGTAGCACGGCTGATGTCGAGCGAGTTAAGGCCTATGGGGCTGACACTGTGATTGATCGCAGAAAAGATAACATTTTCGAGAGTGACCAGACCTTTGACGTGATTTTTGATACCCCGGCGGTTTATTCATTTGGTAAGTGCAGTAGATTGCTTAATAAACGGGGTACCTATGTTACAACCATGCCGGCCTTTACTCTTCTCAGTGGTATGCTGAAATCATTGTTTTCGTCAAAGCGGGTTCGTTTTGTTCAGGTGGCCTCGAAACGTGCAGACCTTGAATTGGTTTCAAGTTGGTTTGCCAAGGGGTTGAGTACAACTATCGATTCGACTTTCAAAGTCGCTGAGCTGGCAAAGGCCCTGGCACGTCAGGCAACCCCGGGCCGGGCTGGGCGGGTAGTTGTAGAAGTTGAAGGTGGCTGGCATTAGCAGCCGTTCAGTCTACTTCTCACCCAGCGCAAGAAAGCGGTTTCAGGCCTTTTTCTTGCGCCTTTTCTTTTCTGTAGTGGAGTATTTG
>CAZHLC010001042.1:0-1527 GCA_964532545.1 uncultured Leptospiraceae bacterium
CCCAAAAAAGGAAAGTTTCATGAGGCACATTGAGACTATCATCGTTGGCGGCGGGCCCTCAGGTTCTGCGGCCGCCAAAGAGCTGGTCGACGCTGGCCGCGATGTGGTCATTCTTGATCGTAAAGAATTTCCGCGGTTGAAACTATGCGGAGGGTGGATCACTCCTGAAGCCATGCAGCGCATTGGCTTTACCGCTGAAGAATATCCCCATCGTATTAACAAATTCGAACGAATGTATATTCACCACGGTAACCTCAATTATTCTGTAGGGGTAGTGCAGTGGTCGATTTCACGCACCGAATTTGACAAATGGCTGTTAGACCGCTCAGGTGCCGAAGTGATTCTTGAAAACGTCAAGACCATTGAAGAGCGCGATGGTAAATATATCATCAATGAAAAGTACTCATGTGATTATCTGCTGGGCGCTGGCGGAACAGCGTGCCCGGTAGCACGCAACTTTTTTCAACGTAATGACAAAGAGCGCCGTCAGGTGATTACCCGCGAGCTTGAGTATGATACCAAAGTTCTTACTGATGACTGCCACCTTTTCTGGCATCGCAAGCTGACTGGCTATGGCTGGTATGTGCCCAAGCAGAACGGCCGCATTAACATAGGGGTAGGCGGACTAAAGTTGAAAGTCAAAGATATCGATGTCTGGTGGCAATGGGTTGAGAAACAGTGCTTTGCCTATAACCTTATTACTGAACCCATTGGTCGCCCCAAGGCCCATGCCTATTATGTAAATGGTAAGAACCCCACACCCCGCAGAGGCAATATCTTTTTGATTGGCGATGCTCTTGGCCTTGCGACCATTGATCTGGCCGAGGGAATAGATCCGGCGGTGCATTCTGGGCAAATGGCGGCCCACTCAGTTTTAACCGGGGCCGAATACCGGCCTGAGCAGATTAAAAAGTATTCGCTGCCAATGGGGCGTCTGCTACGCTATATGCCCTACATGCCAGCTATTAAGGCCTGAGTTAAAAAAAGGGTTTGCTCAAGCAACCCCTTCGTTTTTCAGATAAGCCCGAACTTCGGGCTTTAGCAGAAAAACGAGAATTAAAACACAGGGTATTGCATAGGCCATTGAACTGAAAACCAGGGCTACGTTCATCACTGGTGTCATCAATGTGGTGTCTACAGTAACGTCGTGCTGGGCCCCGAACGATTGGTCAAGGTTAGCCATAACCGTGTTGAAACCAATGAACAGCATGACCATGCCTGCAAGCAGTAAGATTGAATTGGCTATGCAGGCATATCGGGCGATCGAGACTTTTTTTAGCATAAGAAGGCCGGCAATCACAGAAGTGGCGCCCGCTACGCCATAGCCGATTTGCAGCGTGCCAAAACCCATATCTTTCAGCAGGTAGAGAAAAAGCATGTCGCTCAGTTGCTCTTCGCTAAGATTAGTCATCTCTGCCAGCACCATTTGCATCATTGACTCAACAAATGAAAGTATCAAAACACTGAATATGCAGATCGCCCCAAGACCTATAAAGCCATAGGTTACTGCGCTCAGGTTAGATTTCA
>CAZHLC010001043.1:0-1526 GCA_964532545.1 uncultured Leptospiraceae bacterium
CACCGTTGAGCAGAACCTGGCTATTCGCTGGGTGAGCAACAACGACCTTGAAAGCCTCTATGAAGACCTGAAAAAAGTCAACCTGGCTGACCCCGGTGCCGGCACCATTCTAGACATTACCTCATGCCCGGGCACTGACACCTGCAAGCTGGGCGTTTCATCATCACGTGGTCTGGCTGCTGTGGTAAGCAAAGCTCTTGCTGAAAAAAGTTTTAACTTCGAGCAGAGCGTCTCTGATCTACGAATTAAAATCAGTGGCTGCTTTAACTCATGTGGCATGCATCACATTGCTGATATTGGTTTCTATGGTGTAAGCCGCCAGCAAGACGACTATGTAATACCACACTTTCAGCTGGTGCTGGGTGGCCAGTCAAAAGGTAACGCAGAATCGTATGGTCTGGCTATCACCAGCATTCCTTCGAAGGTTGTACCTCAGGCCATTGACCGCCTCACTGACTACTACGCCAAGAACCGACAAGAGAAAGAAACCTTTCAACAGTTTGTTGACCGGGTTGGCAAGGCCGAACTGAAAGGCCTGCTTGAAGACCTGCGTAAAGTACCTGGCTATGATATTGACCCATCTTACTATGTAGACTGGGCCGATGTGCGCATTTATTCAACCAGCGACAAGGGTATCGGCGAATGCTCGGGTGAAGTCATCAGCCTCACCTACATGGGCCTCAAAGATGCTGATCGCGAGGTTTTTGAAGCGCAGCTGAAGCTCGACCAGGGCAAGGTGGCCGAAGCCAAAGAAACCGCCTTCTCGGCCATGGTGCATGCAGCCCAGGCCCTGATTAAGAACTATAACCCCGATATGGGCGATGACCCAGATGAGGTTATGAAAGAATTCAAAGAGAAAATCTTTAACGGCGACGGTCTATTTCTTGAGAACAACGGCACGTACTTTCTGACCGCTTATGAAGAACGTGACAAAGAGCTTAATGCAGAGCAGACCCATCATCGTATAGAAGAAGCGCAGCTGTTTATTGAAGAATCTTACAGCTACGATATCAAAAGAAACCAGGCCCAGCAGGCCGCCACTACGAAGTAAACCTATGAATATCAAGAAAATCAACTGGAAAATCTACCTCGATAACGAAGATAAAGTTGAGCCCGAAGCCTGGTTTCGCGGCTTCGCCCACTGGATCGAAGACTCACCCGAAGTATTTGTTGATGCAGCCGACTATGAGCACGTGCAAGATGGGCCATTAACTGTGCTGGTGGGCCACTACTGCGACTACTGGCTCGACCACACCGGCCGGCGCAAGGGTCTTCTGTATAACCAGAGACAGAACTTTGAGGGTGACAACAAGGCCCAGATTCAAAAGTCGCTTAAGGCCCTGCTCGATACTGCTGAGCGTATTAACAACGACAAAGAGTTTGGCGAGGTACAGTTCAACACTGGTGAGCTGACCTTCATGATCAACGATCGCCTCATTGCCCCCAACACCGCTGATACCTTTGAAACAATCAAAAAAGAACTGAGTGAAGTACTGGGCGACGTCGAGATTACTCACAACGACAAC
>CAZHLC010001044.1:0-1525 GCA_964532545.1 uncultured Leptospiraceae bacterium
CCTGCCATTCTGCAGAAATTGAAGGTAAAAAAAATCTTTCATAAGCTGCGCTTGAAGCCGGGCAGACCTCTCTGGTTTGGTCGTAGCGATAGCTCTGTGGTTTTTGGTCTACCAGGTAACCCGGTCTCGACCCAGGTGGCCTTTAAACTGTTTATTGAAGATTTTCTACGTTTAAGCCTGGGGGCAGAACCGCAGCGCAGATTGCAGCTACCATTGCGGCAGGCCCGCAAAAAAAAGACGTCTTTTACCCAGCTCTTTGGGGCCAGCCTTGCAGAGGGGCAGCTGGTTGAAAAAGCCAGCCGCGGCAGCGGAGACATCAGGGCCATGGCCGGCACCGATGGCCTGGCTATTCACCCCGAAGAGCTTGAGAGCATAGAAGCCGGTGCAAAGCTCGCTTTTATTCCGTGGCAGGCCCTGTAAAAAACCTGTTGGGGGTGGTGCTGGCCGGTGGCCAGAGCAGCCGCATGGGCCACGATAAGGGCTTAATCAAGATCAATGGCCATACCTGGGTTGAGCGTGCTGCCAGCTTACTGGCAGAATTTGGCGACGTGGTTATTTCAATCAGGCCAGAGCAATATGAGGCCTATGGCAAGCTGTTCGCCCCTGCCCAGTTGATACCAGACGAAGAGATCTATGGGGGGCCGTTGCGAGGGCTAATGAGTGTTCATCGCAAGTTTAAAAACCATAATCTTTTTTTACTGGCCGTTGATCTGATTCAGGTTGAGGCTGCCATGATCAAGCAGCTGATTGAATCAAGTCAGGGTTTTGATGCTGCAGCATTTCGAGATCATACTTTTATTCATAGCCTTTGTGCATTCTTTAAGAGTACGCTGCTGCAGCATATTGATGCAGGCAAAATAAGCAGTTATGCCATGAAAAACATTCTAACCGAAGCTAATACCTGTTTCGTAGAGCCTACAGCCAGCCAGGCCGATTGTCTTCGAAATTTCAACAGCCCCGAAGATCTGGAGCATTAGAAATCCTGCATTAAGATGGTATTTAAAATGCTGGCTTGAACTTCGATTCCGGCGGTATCGCCGCAGGGTGTGCTGTGAATATCTTGAATTGAAACTCCGCTGGGGTAATGTAAGCCAACCAGAAGTAGCTGGTTTTCAAAAGCATCATTCTCTTTGCCAAACTCTCCTGCGGTTGCACCAGAGTCGGCAAGGTCAGCAAAAGAATCGCTTGCAAACTGAAGAATTCCGGGAAATTTCACCGGCATAAACCCCTCGCTGTCAATGGGTATAGTTATAGTGCGCTCAGCATTGGGTTTGGTCATAAGATTTCTTTCTTCAGTCATATAGCTTACACTTTTTTCAGGAATGTTCTTAAGCTTTACCCACGAACCTGGTTTGATTTCGACATCTTTTTGCAGGTTTATACCATAATATCTTATGGCCATCTGCAGCGCGGCAGAAGGGTAAAATTTGCCCTGATACTTGATAACCACAGGAGCATTGATCATGGTGCCAGTGAGATCACGACGTATATTTGCATAGCCCAGTGAGGCGCTTTGTGAGATCTT
>CAZHLC010001045.1:0-1521 GCA_964532545.1 uncultured Leptospiraceae bacterium
GCCGACTCTGTTTCCGGTGCGGCCACGGGTTGGGGTATGGCGCAAGGGGCTGCTGGTGGCCTGGCAAGAGACCAATATCAAAACCGGCGGCACCATCATCAAACATATCTATTCTGACGGAACCACCGGCTTCGGTAAACCTAAGGTGCTGAAAACAGACAGCCGCGCTGCGGTCTTGCCCCAGATTCATGTTGATGGCAATGGCCGTTTTCATATGTTTTATCAGGCCGAGCAGTCGGCCAATCGTTTTACGCTGAAACATTCTATTGGTGAAAATGGAGTGTTTGCGGCAGCCCGGCCTATTGTGCGCGATATAAACTACATTGGCCGGGGGGTGTTTTTTCCCTCAGTGGTATTTCGAAAGAGTCGAGTCGATATCTTCTACCAGAACCGCCTTGAGGCCAACTTCAAAGACGAGTTGTTTCAGGTAACCTCAAACAACGGCGGCCTCTCTTTTGGTGCGCCCTCAAGGTTGACCCGTAACGAATTTAATGACTTTTCACCTTCGGCCACCATCGGCGCCAAAGGCCTTGAGTGGGTGTGGCAGGCCAACCCCCAGAAAAACTGGGTGATCTTCAGCGGGGGCAAGGGCCGCCCCGAAAGCAGGGTAACTAATACCGGGGCCAACTGCTATCTGCCCGATGTGGTCTACATTAAGGGTGCAGGCAACATCATCACCTGGTATGATACCCGGGTTTCACCTGCTCAAGTGTTCGGGGTGTTTCAGTCGCGCTCTGGTAATCGCCAGGTGGGTGTTGAACACAATGTCAGTCGCTCGAAGGCCAGAGCTACCAGACCTTCGTTGGTAAAATTCAAGAACCGAGCCTATGTATTTTATCTTGCAGGGGGGCGTCTGCTGAGTCGCCGCGCAGATACCGATGCAGGGCGTTTGAAGATCACCTCAAAAACGCACCCCCGGGGGGTACCAAGAAAAAAAGGTAAGGTCAAACTGAAGTGGAAGAGCCCCAAAGATGCCTCGGGCGTGGCGGGCTATGCCTACATCGTCGATGATGAGAAAAAAACGGTGCCTGAGATTTTTAACCTGGGGGCCAACCAGAATTCAATTACTTTTCGTAATATGGCCGGCGGAACCTATTACTTTCATCTGGTCTACCGCGACCAGGCCGGCAACGTCTCGCCTGTAGCTCATTACCCGTTTATTATCGATAATGTTCCCCCCGCTGAACCAGAAATTTCATCAAGTACCCATCAAGACCGGGTTGCTAATAAACAGAATACAGTAAAACTCAGGTTCAATGCCGATGACGATGCGGGCATCAAAAGATACTGGTACAGTTTTTCAACCAATCGGGTTGCCAAACTGAAAAAGTCTACCGAGAAAGACGAGCTGACTCTACAAGACCGTCTGCCCGGTACGTATTTTTTCAAGGTGCAGGCCGAAGATGTATCAGGCAACCGCTCACCGGTTGCTATTTACCGGGTAGTTATTGATTACGATGATACCCAGAATCTGTTTGTATCTACTAATCTTTCTGAGGGCCGCCTTACAACAAAAAAGCT
>CAZHLC010001046.1:0-1514 GCA_964532545.1 uncultured Leptospiraceae bacterium
CGCTGCTCAAGCTCGGCAGAAATGAGCTCATCAACCAATTCGCCGGTACCCACCGGAACTGTTGACTTATTGACCACGATTAGATACTTATTCAGCTGCTGGCCAATCTCTTTGGCCACAGCCCGTACGTATTTCAGATCGGCCGCCCCGTCATCGCCGGTTGGGGTGCCCACGGCAATAAACACCAGGTCAACTTTATCGATGACTTCAGCCAGACTGGTGTGAAAGTGCAGTCTTTCTTGCCTGATATTTCTTTCAAGCAGGTCATCGAGGCCTGGTTCATATATGGGGCTCTTGCCCTGTTTCAGTTTAGCAATTTTGTTTTCGTCGATGTCAACACAGAATACCTGATTGCCCATTTCAGCAAAGCAGGTTCCTGAAACCAGGCCTACATAGCCTGTGCCTACCATAGCGATGTTCATTTTGACAGAGAAAGGCCTGCTAACAGGCTGAAAAGAGTTTATTCGTGCTGAAGAGATTCTACCAGTTTTTTAAAATGATCACCCCTGGCTTCAAAACTGGTGTATTGATCCCACGAAGTGGCCGCCGGTGCCAGCAGATAGATGACCCGTTTGAGGCCCAGCTCATACTGTTTCTGCCTTGCAAGAGCAAAAACCTGTTCGAGAGTCTCTTCACAGGCCAGCACTTCAACCCCCGCGGGCGGTAATATCTCTTTTAGCGAGTTGCGAATTTCGCCAAAGAGAAGAACTTTTGCCCTGCTTTGCAATAAATCTTCTATGATCGTGCTGTAATCTTCGTTCTTACCCTTGCCACCCATAAAGAGAAAAACCGGTGGCTTGATATTCTGCAGGGCGTTTTTAAGAGCCTGGGTTGTAGTGGCCTTTGAGTCGTTTATGTAAATGTTCTCATCGGGTGAGGGCAGAATTTCAAAACGGTGGGGCAGACCATTAAAACTGTTAATCGCAGGCTCAAGGCCACGCAGGTCGGCGTCAAGGGCTTCAAGGGTTTCGAGGGCGAACAGCAGGTTGGCTTCGTTGTGGCGCCCCCTGATTTTTGATGATTGAAGGTTGATCTTTTCACCACCGGGCAGCAGAAGCTGGTTGTTAGAAACTGTGAAATGAGGGGCGCTCAATTTATCAGTGTCTATTTCACTGATGTCAATTTCAGTTTTGACTGCTTTCAGGTCATTCTCAAGACGGTGGGCTTCTTGCCAGATGTTATTTTGGCCCGGTAAAAGCTGCCTGCTGACAACCAGGGTATCACCCTTGACCATGTTCTGCACCACATTCCATTTGGCATTGCCGTATTCAGCTAGCGACATATAGCGGTCGAGATGGTCGGGCGCCAGATTGAGGTACAGCGCGACCCTCGGGTGCAGATTGCGGCAGAGTTCAAGTTGGTAGCTGCTCAGTTCAGCTACGAGAATTTTCTGGGGATACTTATCCCCATTGAGAACCAGTTTGCTGAAAGGCAAACCGATATTGCCACAGGCCAGAGCCGGCTTACCCAGCTCATTTAATAAGTGGGCAAGTAAGGTGGTGGTAGTGCTCTTA
>CAZHLC010001047.1:0-1514 GCA_964532545.1 uncultured Leptospiraceae bacterium
TGAAAACGTTGAATTTCTGTATAATGATGAAATTAAGGTGATTAATAGTTTATCTTTCAAGATAAAGGCAGGTGAAACAGTGGGCTTCGCCGGCACCACCGGCGCCGGCAAGTCTACCATTATCAAACTACTGCTGCGCCTTTATGATGTGAACTCTGGGCATGTCAGGCTTGATGGCCATGACCTGAGAGATCTGACTTTAGACAGTGTGCGCAAAAGCGTCGCCCTGGTGAGTCAAGACGTCTTTCTTTTCTATGGTACCATCTTTGAAAACATTGCCTACGGTAAGCCCGGGGCTACCTTAGAAGAGGTGACCCAGGCAGCCCGCCAGGCAGAGCTGCATAACTTTGTCAGCGGCCTGCCCGATGGTTACCAGACCATGGTGGGTGAACGGGGCCTGAAGCTTTCAGGTGGTCAAAGGCAGCGCCTCAGTATTGCCCGGGCTATTTTAAAAGATGCGCCCATTCTGGTTCTCGATGAAGCTACCAGCTCTGTTGATACAGAAACAGAGCGGGCCATTCAGCAGAACCTTGATGCGCTTACGGCTGGCCGCACGGCCTTGATCATTGCTCACCGTCTTTCGACGATTCGTAACGCCCACCGCATTCTGGTGCTTGATGGGGGCCGGGTGGTTGAAGAAGGCGACCACGATAAGTTATTAGAATTGGGCGGTAAGTACAGTGAGCTCTGGGCCATTCAGGTAGGCCTGAAAGAGCTGGCTACCTGAACATTTTCTAAATCAGTGCTTTCGTAGCTCGTACTTAAGTAAGTACAAGTACGCATTTGCCCAGGGGCAAATTAAGCCCATATTATAGACATAGGGGAATGCTATGTCTGTAATATTACCACGTCACAAACTGAAACAAATGTTTCAAAGTCGGGCCAGTCTCGATAAAACCGAAAGAAAGCTGTATAGCCATGATATTGGCAGCGTTCCTTCTTTAATAAGACCGTTTATGGGCAATAGCCTGGCCGATGCGGTGGTACAACCCCAGACCGAAAATGAAATCACTGAATTGCTGAAATGGGCTAACGAGAAAAAGGTGGCCCTTACACCAAGAGGCAAGGGCACCTCAGGTTATGGTGGCGCCGTGCCCCGCAGGGGCGGCGTAATCGTAGACTTCTATTATTTTAACAAAGTACTCAAAGTAGACAAAGAAAACCTGCTGGTCAAAGTTGAGGCCGGAATAACCTGGCAGAAGTTAGACAAAGCTCTCGCGGCCCACAATCTGACTCTGCGTTTATATCCCAGTAGTTACCCATCATCAACCGTGGGTGGCTGGCTGGCCCAGGGTGGGGCCGGCATTGGCAGCTACAGCGCTGGCTATTTCAAAGAAAATGTGACTGAAGCTACCCTGATCAGGCCCGATGGTCAGAAGTCTGTGGTGGCCGGCGATGAGCTGGCCCGGGTTGCCGATGCTGAGGGTATCACTGGTTTCATAACCACGGTCACACTGAAAGTGCGACCAGTTTTTGCTGAAAAGAATATTGCCCTTGTTTATGACAGCCCCGCC
>CAZHLC010001048.1:0-1513 GCA_964532545.1 uncultured Leptospiraceae bacterium
GCTCTTGAGTTTATTCACATTTTTCGAGAAGATTTTTACAGTTTTCAGAAAGAAGCTTTTAAAGAGCTTGAAGAAGATTTTGAAAACCGTCTTGAAGAAGACGTCGACAGCCTTGATGCATCTTCGCTGGGCAAAAGCGAACTGAGCCCGCAGATGAAAAATCAACTGAACGGCGAAGCCCAGAAATTATACGCTAAAATTGAAAGTGCCTATGTGATGAACGACCAGGGCAAACTCAGCTACTACCTCGCCCAGTTCACCGGTCGTTTCTGCAATTACCCTGATGTGGCCCACCGCGATGACGTTGATAAGATGATCGAAAACCTGACTACGCAAGACCCCGAGTTTAAACAAGAAGTGAAGTCACGTCTGAGCATTAGACTTTACGAAGAAATCGTGTCATCGCTTGAAAAAGGTGATATCAGACGCAGCGTGCGGGCCATTGCGACCTTTGCCATAACCTTTCGGGGTGAAACAGATATTCCCTACCGCCGTGAACTTGATAAGCTTGAAGAAAAACTCTACGCCTTTATTGGCAAACACAACCTCTGGGATAAAGTAAAGGTCAGCTGAGTTCGACTGGTAAATACTTGACCGCACGTCATTTTACCCAGATCGAACAATTATGAGCAAACAGCAGTATATTGACCCTTTTAATACCAAAGACTCTCTCGAAGCAGGGGGCAAAAAGTATTCATTTTTCAGTTTGAAAAAGCTGGCCGCGGCCGGTTATGACAATATTAATAAACTGCCCTACAGCATCAAGGTGCTGCTTGAAGCAGTACTGCGCGGTGTTGATAACTACATTATTCAAGAAGACGATGTAAAGCAGCTGGCTAACTGGCAGGCCAAAAACGTAGCCGACGGCGAAGTTCCATTCAAGCCAGCCCGGGTGATCATGCAAGACTTCACTGGTGTACCGGGTGTGGTTGACCTGGCTGCCATGCGCGATGCCCTCAGCGGTCTCGGCGCTGACCCAAAGAAGATTAACCCCGTATTGCCCGTTGATCTGGTGATCGACCATTCGGTACAGATCGACTCTTCTGGCAACGATGATGCCATCAGAATCAATGCCGAAAAAGAATTTGAAAGAAACCGCGAACGTTATGAGTTTCTGCGCTGGGGCGCCGATGTATTTGATAATTTCAAGGTGGTACCCCCTGCTACCGGCATTGTTCATCAGGTAAACCTTGAGTACATCGCCCGGGTGGTGCAGACCCGCGAGGTTGCCGGTGAGACCTTTGCCTTTCCCGATTCGCTGGTAGGCACTGACTCTCATACCACCATGATCAATGGCCTTGGTGTGGTTGGCTGGGGTGTCGGCGGTATTGAAGCCGAAGCCGTAATGCTAGACCAGCCGGTTTATATGCTGACCCCCGAAGTGGTGGGTTTCAGACTCAGCGGCGAACTGAAAGAAGGTATTACCGCAACCGACCTTGTACTCACGATTACCCAGCAGCTGCGCGCCTTCGGCGTGGTAGGCAAGTTTGTTGAATTCTTTGGCCCCGGCCTT
>CAZHLC010001049.1:0-1511 GCA_964532545.1 uncultured Leptospiraceae bacterium
CTTGAGCAGGTCAAATCTGTCTGGCTGGTAATTTCGTATCTGGTGCTTTTTCAGGTGCTGATTCTGGGGGTGCCCATTATCGAAGCCAGCGTAATCGCTGCGGGCATTACCCTGGTTATTGTAGGGCTCACCTTCTTTATGGAGGGGTTGCTGGTAGGTCTCATGCCCCTGGGCGAAGTTGTGGGCATTAAACTTCCGCAGAAGTCATCGCTGCCGATCATTTTGGTTTTCTCATTAGTTCTGGGTTTTCTGGCCACTCTGGCTGAGCCCGCCATTCAGGTCTTACAAACCGCGGGGGCATCAGTTGAACCATGGCAGGCCCCGCTACTCTATCTTCTGCTTACTAAAAATGCCTCTATATTGGTCTACTCTGTAGGGGCCGGCGTGGGCATTGCCGTGATGTTTGGCATGCTGCGCTTTCTTTACCAATGGTCATTAAAACCGTTTATTTACATTCTGGTTACGTTATTATCAGGCCTGACGGTCTTCGCCTATTTTGACAGCAACCTGCTGAACCTCACCGGTCTGGCCTGGGATTGTGGTGCCGTAACCACCGGCCCGGTAACCGTACCACTGGTGCTGGCCCTGGGTATTGGTATCTCGCGTATGGCGGGTTCTGCTGACTCGGGTTCATCGGGTTTTGGGGTGGTTACTCTGGCGTCACTGTTTCCGATTCTTGCCGTGCTCTGCCTCGGTCTGATCTTTTCACCCCAGGTACCTTCGAAGATGAGCGAGGCCGAGTTTTTCAGTAAAACAAATCGTGCGCAAATTCAGCCGCTGTTTGAAAACGACGATGCCATTACCGGCTACGTACTGAACAAGGCTTCGCTGAAATCACAGCAGATATTTTTCGAAACACCCGAAGCCATGATTGCCGAAGTGCGCAAGATCGCTGCAGACGAGAAACGCCGCACTGCTATCTTTGGCAAAGACAAAGATGCAGTTATTAAATGGGCGCTGGCCTCGAAGTCGCCCGAGGTCAAGCAGGCCTTCTTTGCTGAAGAAGGCGCCCTTGCTGATGCAACCAGAAAATACAGCAACAAGACAGCCCCCATAAACGCCGGGCACCTGATGATGAAAAACTTCAAACTGGCGGTTCAGGCCATTGCCCTGCTATCAATACCCATGCTGCTGGTGCTGTTCTTTATTCTGCGCGAGAGGTTACCCAAGGCCGACGAGGTTCTTCTGGGTCTGTTCTTTGCCATTGTGGGTATGGGCATCTTTTCAATCGGCATTGAGCTTGGGCTTGATAAATTAGGAAGTCAAGTGGGCTCGAAAATTCCCGTAGCTTTCAAATCGCTTGAAATGCATCAAGATAAAACTGTCATAAATAATTTTGATAAAACCCTGGTACAGCGCTCCATTGATGAAAACGGCAAAGTCGAAGAGTTCTTTTACATGAAACAGAATAAGCAGACCATGCCCGTGGCCTATGACGCTAAAAATCACAATGAAGAATCGGGGCAGTATTCGTATACACCCATCATAGGGCCCCTGTTTGGTTCTGAGGG
>CAZHLC010001050.1:0-1509 GCA_964532545.1 uncultured Leptospiraceae bacterium
TGCAGAGAGACCTTCTCAAGTAAAACCTGACTGCCGTAGCTGATGGTGAGATCTTTGAGCGCTACCACCTGAATTAAGGAACAATCTTTAAATTCTCTACTGGTTTGTTAAAAACCGATGAGACGATATGCAGAAACAGATTACGTGAGGCCTGATTGGCCACCAGTTGGTCACCCACCAGGTGTCGGGGAATATGCAGCTCATTCTGCTGAGCCACCAGGCGGGTCTTTAGACCGCTGACTTCGTTAAACATTTTCCAGGTGAGAGATAGGCGGTCTGGATAGTCTGTGATAATGCCGTCTACGCCCATGCTGAGAAAATGAAAAATCTCATATGGGTCGTTGACCGTCCATACATAGACGTTCAGTGAGCGGGCATGGGCCTCTTCAATGAGTGACTGGCTGAGCAGGTGTTTCTGCACACCCAGGGTTTTGCTGCCACTGGCAATGGTCTGGCCAATGAGTTTGCTGTTCAGCTCACGAAAAAGATCGTTTTTCAGATATTTACGGTGGTGTTTGGTTGCATAAAGAGTGCCTGTTTGAATTGAGCTGTCGAGTTCTTTGATTTTCTGCAGCACTGGCAGATAAAAAGACTGTACCATACTTCGTTCGATTACATCGAACTTTTTCATTTGCTCATACAGCAGTTGTGCAATTTTTTCTGTGTCTTGCTGGGTAAAACCACGGTCTTTCAGTTTGATCTCGAGGTTAAAACGAATCTTACGTGCCCCAGGGTTTTTCTTCTCATGTTCTTTAACCAGTAGAAAGAATTCTTCAAGGGTAATCAGTTTCTCACCCTCAACGGGCAACTGATGGGGAAAGATCTTACGTTGTGCAAGACCGCAATCAAGGGTTTTCAACTTGGCTACCGTAAGCTTTTTTATGGGAATACTGCGTATACGTTTGCCCGCCGGATTACGGCAGAGTCGTTTGCTGAGACGAAAATCATGATAGATGATCAGCTGGTTATCAGCTGTAATATTTAGATCTAACTCAATGGTAGTCATACCCAGCTCGATAGCCCGGCTAAAGGCCGGCCAGGTGTTTTCTGGGCGTAAGCCCCGCGAACCGCGGTGCCCCTGAAGATCTAAATTCTCAATATGAACAATACGCTTGTTAGCCAACACTGGCTGGGGTTTTTTAAACGAAATGGTCACAAGAACCAGTAGAATAAGTAGCAGAAAAAAATAACGTGCCTTGCCTGGTACCGATAGTTTCATAACTTACTTCTTTACTATACTATTTTGACGGTTGTTTTTTGCCTCGGTACCTCAAAAAAAACAGAATTCGCACTATAAAAACTATTATAGTTCATATTTTTTTCTTCTGTTCTGGGAATTCTGCAGTATATTTGCCCTTTCTGTATCATTTTTTTTTGACCAACCCGCAATCTCATCAAGACTGCGAAAACATCCCAGGCAAATCTTTGAAACCTCATCAAGCTTACAAACCTTTATACAGGGTGATTCGCTCATGCGTAGATAGTATAGAGAAACCAGGTTTCGTTTTT
>CAZHLC010001051.1:0-1508 GCA_964532545.1 uncultured Leptospiraceae bacterium
AGTGCAATGAGGGTCTCTTACGAGATTAAGACTGCTCAACTTTAACTCCCGAAGTCATTTTTTTCAGGCAGGTCTTCTGGCTTCTTCAGTGGGGTTTTCTAGAAGGCGAATT
This sequence comes from uncultured Leptospiraceae bacterium, assembly GCA_964532545.1. Lineage (GTDB taxonomy): Bacteria > Spirochaetota > Leptospiria > Turneriellales > CAZHLC01 > CAZHLC01. The sequence goes on from CAZHLC010001051.1 coordinate 113, forward strand.
GGCCTTATACAAACACCCTGCTTCGATGTCACCTTCCCAAAGAAAAATCTTCAGTGGCTTTTGACACAAAGCCCCAATACGGGCCGAAGTTACAGCTGCGGGTACAGCGCCGGATTCACACCGGACTTCACTGGATGATGCTAAAGATCACCCATTTACCTGAAACTAAAGGGTAATGTTTAATTCGCGAGCCTGTCAATAAAATTTAGATTGCTCTACTCAAGGGCGGCTGAGGGTTATGTCACTTTAGCTCATGCTGAAACAGGGCCATTAGTGGTAAAACACCCTGTTTCAAGTCACACAGTTTTAGCAACAATACAGTTAAGCAGCTCTTGCTGCCAGCTTTCATCGATCTCGGTTGCGATGATCTCGATTCGACTCTCAAGACAATCGTTAATTTCGATCTCAGTAGTGGTATCTGAACTCATATTATAGGCGAATATACCCTCTTCGGTAATAAAAACACCCTTAATACGTTCAACCTTCAAGCCTTTGATAAAACTATCAATACACGCCTTATCAAAGATTTGATATGGGTCAAAACGCCAACCCACGCTGTAGAACCCTTCACCCTGGTTTTCTGCCTTTAAGTATCCACATTCGGGAATAGGCTTTTGGGCCAGAGTAGAGATTCGATCTTCATCATCGTGATGGTGATGATGGTGGGGGTGAGACCGGGTTTTGCCTTCAAGTAAGGCAAGTTCGACCTTACCATGTTCAGCAGAAACAATCTGCGCATGCTCAGCGCCATTGGCCTTGATGTATTTCTCAAGGTTTTCTCGATCACCCTCTTGATATAGATCACTTTTGTTACCCACAATACAGTCGGCAATGGCAATCTGCTGCACGAAGGTTTCATGGCTGGTATAACGTTCATCTTTGAGATTGCGGGCATCAACTAAGGTTAAAACTTTTTCAAGTGAAAGAACCTCTTTGTAGTACTTGCCTGAAAGCACTTCTACAACCTCAGCAGGGTGCCCAAGCCCAGTGGGTTCAACCAGCAGGCGATGGGGCTTTGCCTGGCTAAGAAGAGTATTCAGCGCGATCTGCATGGGTAAACCCGCGGCACAGCACATACAACCACCGGGAACTTCTCGCACAAATACGCCCTGCTCTGTTTTATGCTGCCCCTCAAAGAGGCTGCCATCGACCCCGATTTCACCAAACTCGTTCACCAGCACGGCCCAGCGCTCATCGTCTGGTTTACTTTTCAACAGATGCAAGATCGCTGAAGTTTTGCCTACGCCCAGAAAACCGGTGATGATATTAGTAGGTACCGAGGTGATCTTTGCTTTAGCCATTGTTGTACGGTGGCCAGAGTTCTTTTCATGGCCCAGCTGAAAAATTAAATTCAGCGCAGCGTGGTTATGATCTACCTTTCCAGGGCATCTTCATA
>CAZHLC010001052.1:0-1500 GCA_964532545.1 uncultured Leptospiraceae bacterium
CGATGACATGAGTGGTGAACAATTGTCACTTCTGGCTGAGGCGGCCCTTCAACGGGGGGCTGCAGATTGCTGGTTTGAGCCGATTTTTATGAAAAAGGGCCGGCCTGCCTATAAGCTTGGCCTTTTGGTTGGGCTTGCTGAGCATCTACAATGGCATAGCTGGTTGTTGCAGCATAGCAGCACCCTGGGGGTACGCAGCCGTGCTGTTTTTCGTATTGAACTCTATCGCGAAACCGATGGGCAGAATAAGCTATACTTTGACACCAGGGGCCGGCGCCAGCAGAAGCCCGAGTTCGATACTCTGCGCGCTCAGCATTTTGATGTTTTGGTTGACAGCGAATGAAGATTGCCAGTTTGAGAGATATGATGAGGTTTTTACTGCCTGCGGTAATTTTTGCCACAGCTCTCTGGGCTCAACCTAATACTGAGAAAAAAGACTCGTTCTATTTTGAAGGTAATAAAATCTTTGCAACCTCTGATACCAAATTTCAGCTGATTTCAGCTGATGAGCTCTCTAAGTTAAGTTTTATTGAATATAAGCTAAACAGCCAGCCATTTCGCAAATACTTCGGGCCGATTTCGATCGTCGAAGAGGGCGAACACAGACTTTTATACCGTGGCTATGATAAGGCCGGTAATAAAGAGGCTGATAATGTTTATCAGGTGATTATAGATAATTCACCGCCCCGGGTCAGGCGTTTTCTTGATAAGCGTCTTTACCGCTCGCATTCAATTTTTTATGGCCCGGGCAACACTGAGATCAGGCTGGTAGCCGATGATCGCCTCAGCGGTTTAAAGACTCTCACATACTCTTTAAATGAGGCAGCCTTTGCCGAATATAAAGAGAAAATCGTTTTAAATAAGCCTGGGCTGCAGAAATTGAAGTACCAGGCGACTGATAAGCTTGGTAATAAAAGTGATCTGGTAAACTTCTTTGTTCATATCGATACCCTGGCCCCGACCATAAAAGTAAGGCCGGCCGTTTCTTTTTCTGAGCTTGATGGTAAGAAATTTACCTTCAAAAACAATACCATACACATTGAGGCTGAAGATAAGGCCTCAGGCCTGAAATCGGTATACTACCGCATTGGTGAGGGCTCATACATTAACTATATCAAACCCATTTTACTAACCAAATCGGGTAAACATCGTCTTGAGATCAAAGCCAGTGATATGGTTGGTAATGAGAGCCAGCTAGTGGTTCTTGAGTTTGTGGTTGATGATCTGCCACCTGAGAGCAAGATCAAAATGATCAAGGGTGACAAGAAAAAGTAATCAGCTTCTTTTAGCTTCTCTGTATTTGTGCCAGCGTTCTTTAATCTGTGATACAGCCTTGTGTTCAAAGAATACTGCTTCATTATGCAGAGTCACCGGGTGGTCTGGATAAAGCTTTTTCATATTGTTAAAGATTTCTTCAGATTGTTCGTAATGCCCCAGTGAGTGAGCATAAATAGCCGCTTCATTCATCAGGGTAAGGTTGGCCTTGTCTTTCTTCCATAG